>JAGVEP010000033.1 GCA_020058145.1 Phycisphaerae bacterium
CAGTCCGTCGTCAGCCATTTGATGCTGCCGGCGAAGTCGGCGTGCCCTGGTCGTGGTCGGTGGATCGGCGGGGCGTCGTCCAGGCGGGCATCGCGGTTAGGAATCTGCAGCACCAGCGGTGCGCCGGTCGCGACGCCGCGCCGGACACCGCTGAGCACGGACGCCGCGTCCTTCTCGATCTTCATGCGTGCACCGCGACCGTACCCGCCCTGTCGGCGGCGCAGCTCGCTGTTGATGAGCTCGAGGTCGACTGGCAGCCCGGCGGGCAGCCCCTCCACGAGGACAGTGAGGGCCACCCCGTGTGACTCGCCGGCCGTGCGATACGTTAGCTCGCTCATAGACCGCATTATGGACCGCGCACGCACCTCGGCACAGGGGTCAAGGCCCGCTTGGCATTCCTGGCGCTGCCGGCAACCCGGCCGTTTATAATGTACCCGGATGGGCACGACCCGGTGTGACTGCCGCCAGCTCAGCTTCATCGCTCTGCGCAGCTACGCGCAGCGGCATGGCATCGCCAGCGTCGAAGAGCTGATCCGGCTCACGGGGTGCTGTACCGGCTGCGGAACATGCCGGCCCCACCTGGAGGAGTTCCTGCGCACGGGCGAAGTGCGGTACGGCGATATGGTGTTCAGGCTGTCGCCGGCGGACCCGGCCGGGCGCGGAGTCAACGAGCGCGCACCAACGCCGGAGGCTGGCCAGCAGCGCAGCACAGAACCCCCCGCTGAGTCGGGCTGACGGTAGTTTACGCGGATTACTTCGGCCAAGCCTTCTCGCCCGTCGTCGCGTCGGTCAGGATGATGGCATCGACCGGGCACACTTGGGCGGCCTGCAGGATCTCATCGTCGTTATGGCCGGCGGGGTCGGTCACTATCGCGATGTTGTCGTCGTCCATCACAAATGTGTTCGGTGCCTCGCCACAGCAGGCCGCATCCCCGATGCACAACTCGCGGTCAACCTCGATTTTGTACTTAGCCATTTGCGAGCACTCCTTCCGACGGCGTCGTGGCGGGCGCGGCCCGACCGAAACGCGGCGTCACGCAGTCTGATCAGGCGAGGGAATTCCTCGCTCGGCCGCCTACCGGCAACCTACACGCCCCGTGCCGCGTTGGCACGGGGTCGCTCGCCGGCGAAAGAAAGGCCTTTCTTAACGTCCCAGCGCGATTTGTCAACCGCCGGGACCGCGTCAGACTTCGGCCGGACTGCGCAAAACTTCGCACACCCACTGGTGAAACCTCGCCTAGCCGGCCTGGTCGCCCGAGTTCACGGCGGGACGGGCTTACCGGACGACGACCACCGGTAACGATCGTGTTGCTTTGACATTGGAGTTGATTGGCGGTATTCTTGGCTCGAGTGGCATGGGAATTGCCACCCGCCGCGGCCACCAACTCTTGGGCATGGCGGCCACGCATTCGGGATGGAAGCGCATTGCCGCGGCAGCGGGCCAGACTGACGAACGTAACTAACCGTGTCGCAAATACTTTCGCAAATCCCGCACCATTTGCTGCTGCAGCAGCAACGCCTGACGCCGCAGCTCATTCAGGCGATGGACATCCTCCAGCTAAACACCCTGGCGCTGGAGTCGCGAATCACCCAGGAGCTCGACGGCAACCCGGCACTCGAGCTGTTGCCAGACGACGACGAGGTGCTGCCAACCGTCGACACTGAACCCACCGCGCCTGAGCAGACCGAGGGCGAGCGGGCGCTGGTGGTCGAGGACGGGGGGACCGCGAGTGCCTTCGAGCGGCTCGACAATCTGGTGAGCGAATACGACTGGATCGAGGACGACGGTGAGTACCGCGGGCGGGTCTCGCGGGCCCGTAGTATGGAGGTCGCGGACAACAAGCTCGACGCGATGGCAAATTCCATCGCGCGCCCCCCGAGTCTCCAGGAATTCCTGCTGCAACAATGGCACATGGTGGAAGTTGACGAGCGGACGCGAGCGATCGGAAACCGGATCATCGAGCGGATCGAGGACAATGGCCGCCTGACCACACCTCTGATCGAGATCGCCGGTGATCTGCAGCCGGTGCCGAGCCCCGAGGAACTAAACGCCGTGCTCGCCGCGGTGCAGATGCTGGACCCGCCGGGGATTGCGGCGCGGTCGCTGCAGGAGTGTCTGCTGCTCCAACTCGAGGCCCTGCCCGGCGAGAACACGCTGGAAAAGCGCATCGTCCGTGAACACTTCGAGAACCTGCTGAAAAACCGCCTGCCGACGATAGCCAAGGCGCTGGGGATCGACGTCGAGGAAGTGAAGGCGGTGACCCGCGTGATCGGGAGCCTGGCGCTGCATCCCGGGACCGAAGTCTTCGCCGAATCCCCGCCCGTCATCGTGCCCGACGTGCTCGTCGAGTACCTCGAGCGCGAGGACTGCTACGACTCCCGGTTGACACGCGGGAATACGCGTGAACTGCGGATCTCGCCGGAGTTTCGTGAGCTGTTAGAACAGTCGCGCGGCGACAAACAATCCCGCGAGTTCATCAAGCAGAAGATCGAGGCGGCGAGTGCGATTATCGACGCCGTCCGGTATCGACGTGAGCGGCTGCTGGAGGTGGCCAAGGCGGTCGTCGAGGCGCAGCGCGCCTTCCTGGATCACGGCGAGCAGCATCTCAAGGTGTTGCGCATGAGCGAGTTGGCCGAACGGTTCCACTGCGACCCCTCCACGATCAGCCGCACGGTGGATGAGAAGTACGTGCAGACGCCGCGCGGCGTCTATCCGCTGCGGATGTTCTTTACGGGTGGCGCCGAGACCGACAACGGAGAAGAGCTTGGCTGGGCCAGCATTCGGGCGAAGGTGCAACAGATCATCAGCGAGGAGAACAAGTCCAACCCGCTGAGCGACGACGAGATCGTGGACCAGTTGAAAGCCGCGGGTATCGAGATCAAGCGGCGCACGGTGGCGAAGTATCGTGGGCAGTTGGCCATCCCACCGTCGCGGCAGCGGAAGCAGTTCTGAGTGGGGGTCCCGCCTACCCCGCCGCAACGATCTCGCGTTCGGCCGATTCGCCCGGATCAGTTTTGCGCCGCCCCGGCGGCCAGGCGCGGGTCGGGTCGTACCACTGGTCCAGCACGGCCAGCCACGCATCCTTAGACCACGAATTCACGAACGCCGACCGCACGTCCTTCGGCTGCGGATGCACCTCGGCGTACTTGATTCCGAACATCCGCATCCGGCGAGCAGCCCAGTCCTCCCCGTGCACCGCCGCTTCCAGGCGATAATGCTCGCGCAGCACCTCGCCTTGTTCACGCACCGATGGCGGCGCCGGCAGCGGCGCGCCCGCCAGCAGCGCGCGGGCGTCGCGAAATATCCAGGGGTTGCCGATGCAGCCGCGCGCGACGGTCACGCCATCCACGCCGGTCGTTTCGAGCATTCGCACAATGTGTTGTGCGGTGAAGAGGTCGCCGCTGCCGAGGATAACACGGTCGCCGACGTGTCGTTTAACGCGGGCGAGGAACGGCCAGTCGGCCACACCCCGGTACTGCTGCATGACCGTCCGCCCGTGCACAGTCACCGCGGCCAGCCCCTGCGCAAACGCCGCGTCCAGAATCGTAAAGAAGTTTCGCGCGCTCTCCGGCCCGTCATCCAGCCCCCGCCGCATCTTGAGCGTCACGGGGATCTGCGGCGGAACTGCGCCGCGAACGGCGCGGATAATCTCCAGCGCCGTAGCCGGGTCGGAAAGCAGATAGCCCCCGCGGCACCGGCCGAGCACCTTGCGAACCGGACAACCAAAGTTGATATCGACGACATCGTAGCCTTCTTCCGCGAGAATCGCGGCCGCGGCGGCGAACTGCTGCGGCTCGGCCCCCATGAGCTGACCACCGACCGGGTGATCTTCACTGACGAGCGGCAGCAGGAGTTTCCGCCGCGCTCTCGGCGACATCACAATGCACTTATCAAGGACGACCTCGTGCAGCGTGTACGGCGCGCCCATCCGGCGTGCCAGGAGGCGCATGGGTCCATCGCTGTAGCCCGAAAGTGCGGCCTGTACAACGGGAAAGTCGAACTCGAACGGGCCGATTTTCAGCATCGACTCGATTATAGTGTGAACGCCGGCTACTGATGATGATCCCGAATCGCATCCACCTGCTCGCCCACTCCAACCCGCTCGGACCGGACGCCCTGCGCTTCGGCTTCGCCGACGTCGCCGAGTACATCGCGTTCGCACGCGCGCACCTGCCGCCGCCGCTGCGGCTGACGTGCAGCATGCCGCTCATGGAGGCGGTCGAGCGCGACCGGCATGGCGGACGGAATGACGACGCACGGCGCATCCGCGATGTCCAGGCCGCGTTGAACGACCGGCGGACGCTCGCGATCGTCGCCGCCAGTGGCGGAGCCTATTTCACCCGGCTGTTGCCACACCTCGATTTCGGCGGCTTGCGTGAGCGCGCTACGCCCCTGTGGGCACTGGGTTTCAGCGAAATGACCACGCTCGTAGGGGTGGTCGCCAGCTACTCGCAGGGACGCGGGCTCTATTGGCTGTGCCCGAATTGGCTTTCCTCGCAAATAAAGCCGGCCGAAGCCGCACGCGCCGCACTGGCCGAATTCTGGCGCACATTACCGGACGTTATCGCCGGCCGGGCTCCGTCGCACGTGCAGTATCTGCACTTTGGTCCCATCACAGGCGAGCTGGTCTCGGGCCGGCTTCGCTCGGGAACCGTGCGATTGGTCGGCGGGTGTCTCGCCGTGCTGACGCCGATCCTGGCGGGCGCGCTCGGCCGCCGGTTGCGCCCCGACGGTAAGTGGCTCATCCTCGAAGACATCAAGGAGGCGCCCTACCGGCTCGATCGGCACCTCGCGGCCCTGAAAATCGCGGGGTGGTTGGAGCGGGCGGCCGGCCTGCTACTCGGGGACTTCCACATGCTGCACGAGGACACGCAACCGGCGGTGCTGGAGCTGCTGAAGTATCACTTGCCGGCCAACGGACGGACTCCAGTGGTTACCACCCGCCAATTCGGGCACGTCTGGCCGCTGGTACCGGTCCCGTTGAATCGGCCGCTGGCACTTGAGGTGCGCGGGCAAACGGTGACCATCGGCCCACGCACGCCGGCACCCGGGCACCCAGGCACGTAGGCCAGCAGGGGCACCCTCCGTCCCTTCGCCCACAAGTCCTGCGGGGTTCGTGACACTTTAGGCGGCCCGTTTTCGACATGGCGACGGGTTAAGGTCGCTAGCGCTGGCCGGGGGGGGTTGGTTCGGCGTGGCCCGACCTGTAGAATGGGGTTGTCGTGGGAAACCGGGGCTGCGACCCGTGGGGGCCGCGCGGTGTTCCCGCCAGGCGCCAGTGGGTGGTACGGGCGTCCCGGTCGTCGCCGAAACGGACAAGATAGCCGTACGACAAAGCGCCTGGACAGGTCGATCTCGTCGGCGGCGACTGTCCGGGTCGCGCGGAGGAGCAAGGGCCATGTCAGCCAAGGTGCGGGTAGCGAGTTGTGTGGTTGCGGTCGGGTTGCTGGTCGCTGGGAGTGCAAGTGGGCAGGATGCGGGCGCGATTGTGGGCTGGGGCCAGCAAGTCGTCGTGCCCCAGTCTGAGCTAGCGGACCTCGTCGCCGTCGCGGGGGGCTTGTACCATAACCTCGGCCTGAAGGCCTTCTACGGCGACCTGAACTGCGACGGCGTCGTGAATTTCGACGACATCGACGTTTTCGTGGCCCTCCTCAGCGGCGGTTGAGCCAACGATCCGCCCTGCGCGGAAGCCCATCAGAACACGAAGCGCCAGCGAGTGAGACCAGGAGGACGCACTCGCTGGCGCTTCG
>JAGVEP010000282.1 GCA_020058145.1 Phycisphaerae bacterium
CTCGGCGCCACGCACCCGGCTACGGTGCGCTCGCTGCACGTGCTGCGCCAAACCCTCGCCGGTTGCGGGCAGATGGAGGAGGCTGCGGAGATCGACCGGCAGATAGAAACGGCCCGCGGGGCGGTCAGCCGCTGAGCAGGGCGACGAACGGATTGATATCGTCAAAATCGACGAGCCCGTCCCCGTTGCAATCACCATTCGTGATGTTACAGTTCGGGTACGCGGCCTGGTACGCCGCCGGGTCGCTCAGCGCCAGTACAAATGGGTAAATGTCGTCGAAGTCGACGCCGCCGTCGCAATTCAGGTCGCCGGGAATGCTGAACAACCGGCGGACTTCCAGCGGACTGATGAAACGCAGGTTCGCGCCGGCGTTCACACGGGCCTGCAATGCGTCCATGAACGTGAGCAGGGCCTGGCCTTCGCCGACCATCGGCAGGCCGGCGGCAGCCCGGTTGAAATCAGCCCAGACCCCGCCGGCGTGAGTCACGGACGCGAAATAGTAGATACGGCGTGTATCCGGGTCGGCCGAGCGGGCGGCCAGTGTGGCGTCGAGCCGGGCGATCGCTTCGGCCGACGTCTCGCAACGCGGTGTATTCCCGGAGCAACCCTCGGTCAGAGACCCGTTCATGTCGATCTTCAACATGCGCGTCCCGTCGCCGTAGTCGGCCTGGTAGAGGTAGTAGCTGCAACGCTGGTTGTTGATCCCGGGCGGCTCGTCCTCGACATGGCCGTCGTAGTCCTCGTAGGAGATGCGATAGCCCAAGCCGTACGCGACGTGGTCGATCCACCACTCCGCCGCCTCCGTTCCCATGGAAGGCGCCTCGAGCTTGCTACCGCCGGTCAGCGTCAAGCCGGCGTTGACCGGCTGGCCCTGATACGTGACGGTCTGGGCCGCCAGGTGCAGGTCCGTCAGCTTCATCGTGATGCCTTCCGGGGTGTGCGCGCTGTTGTACCAGCAGAAGGACTGACCCGAATAGTAGATGCCGTGACCCTGGATGCCGAATTCGTCGCCCAGCGCCAGATAGTCGTACGTCTCGAACAAGCGGCCCCCGTAAGCCGGATCGGCCTCCGTCTGCCAGAACTCGCCCGCAGGGCAGATGAATACGCGGGGCGTCCGGCCGCCCGCATCGCTATAGCCGTCGAGAACCTGGCGGATCAGCGCCGTGCCGGCGATGTCGAGCGCGAATGACGGACCGGGGAACCCCGGTCCCGGGGGCGGCAGCGTCGCGGTCTGGTACACCAACGCCATGCACGCCGGATCGCCTGGTTGCATACTATAATCGCCCTCGACGTGATTGTTGACCAGGACGTAGACGGGCTGCTGCGTGGGCAGCGCATTCTCCCACTCCACAAAGCGGGCGGCGATGTCCCTGGCGGTCGCGTAGCGCACCCCGCCTTGGGCGACAAACCCATCAATGTAGGTGAGAAACCTGTCCAGGGCCGCCAGTGCTTCCTCGGACACCGTCCAGGTGCCCGGATACTGGTACTCAACTTGGTGACTCACAAAGCCCCAGGCATTCACCTGATCGGCGTGCAGGTACTGGAGCGAAGCCTCGAACCACGGGCGGAGAACGTTGAAGTTGGTGTCGCTGAGCGGCGGCGGAGCGGCGTGCAGCCAGTCGGGGATCGCATGATCGACGTAGATGACCTGGCCCGCCGGGTTGTGGGCGCACACGTCACGGTTTGTGTAGTCCGGCCGCCAGGGGTGCATGATGTTGTTCGTGGCCGTGTACATGGTGTTGCCGCCCAGGCCGAAGTCGCTGCACCAGGTGGCGCCGCCGAAGGTGTCGGTGGGCGACCAGTTATCGGTTTTCACGGTGAAACCGACCTGAGCGGCGAGCTGCACCGTGTCGGCAAAGGTCCCGGCGTTGCCCGGGATGGCAATACGGCCGCCAATCGTGGTGACGTTTTGCACCCCGGCATTGAGCAGGGCTGTGTAGCCGAGTTGGAACATGTCGGCGTTGTGGGCATGTGCCGCCACCTCGTGCCCCCGGGCCACAAGCTGCGTCAGGATGTTGTTTCCAGCCCCCTGATAGAGGCGGGCGGCGTCGGCGAACATGTAGACCGCCTCAAACGTACCGCGCGCCCCGTGTGCTTCCAAAATATCCGCGAGACGGCTCACCGTGTGCGTGATGTCGTTGAATTCGGTTTGCGACGGAAGCTGATAATCATTGGGGACGTGGATGTGGATGGCGTAGAAGAAATCGAGCGCTGGCGTGATGCCAGACGCCGCGCTCGCGCACAGGACACAGCACCCCATGATGCACCTTAGAAAGACCCACTTCGCTCGTCTGGTCACAGTTGACATCCCGGCTCACCTCGCGTGTTGGTTATGCCTGTGTGAAAGCGGGGCGCGGCAGCACCGCGGCTGCCATACGGCGCCCGACACGTTGATTTACTTTCGCAGATCTCCGTAGCCGCTGAGCAGTGCGACGAACGGATTGATGTCGTCGAAATCGACGAGCCCGTCACCGTTGCAGTCCCCGTTGAGCCAGTTGCAGAGCGGATACGCCGCGTAATAACCCGTTGGATCGCTCAGCGCCAGGACAAACGGATTGATGTCGTCGAAGTCCACGACGCCGTCGCAGTTCAGGTCGCCCGGTGTGGGGACATCGAGCACCAGCGGCTCGGAGCCCAGGAACAGGCTCGTTGCTGGCATGGGCGCGTGCGTGCCATCGGAAACGTCGAACGACATCAGGCTCGGGGTGGTCACGCCGTGCGCCGCCAGAACGCCGCTCAGGTCCAGCACCTCGACCCCGTCGATTTCGCGAAACAGCAGGAACACGCGGCGGGGCGGACCCGGCGGGGGGTTCTCCGGCGGCTGGCGCCGCATTTCGAACAGGCGGATTCCGGACAGACCCAGTTCGCCGGTCAGATCGGCGATGACACCAGCGTCGGTCAGCGCGTACGCCGCGTAGGGGCACTGGTCGTTCACGTGGGTCAGGGGTGAGGGCAGCGGTTCGCCCCAGGTCTCGTAGTCCTCGTACAGATCTGAGACCTCGTGGTCGCCGGCGAAGCGGGCGATCACGTTGCCGCGCGGCGAGACCCGGCCGGCGAAGCCCGCGCCGAGCCACGTGAGCAGCTCCTGTATTTGCGCCGCGTACCACACGGTGTTCTGGCCGCCGTGGTTATTCCAGCCCCAACACCACATTTGGGCGGGCAAGTCCAGGCGCTCGCGCTCCAGCCACTCCATGTACAGAAGCAAGAGCTCTTTCTTGAGCTGCGGGACGCGCAGGTCGAAGTAGATCTGGCCGCCCTGCGGTCCATGCCAGCCGGCCGCGCCGATCTGCGGGAGGTGCGGATACGTGATGACGTTCAGCGCGTTGCGCTCGACGAGCCAGACGATGTGCTGGCCGCCGGGCAGCAGCGCCATTTGCTCGGTCGCCGCCAGGCGATAGCCGAGCGCCTGCCAGCAGGAAGGACAACCATAGTGCGACTCGCCGATCCAGAGCTGCGGCGCGCCGGTCAGGGCTGCCACGAGGTCATAGTGGTCCTGCCAGGCCTGGGTGATCTGCTGCTGATTCGGGGACGGCAGGTACTGCCAGGTGAAGGGGCCGGGCCCACGGACGAACGTGTGAAAATGGACGCCGACAGTATGTCCGTTGGCCAGCCGCTGAAGCCAGACCGGCTGGTCGCCCGTGGCCAAGGCCCACTCGCCGTAGGCACCGCTCATGTGGAACGAGAGCCGCGCGCCGACGGCTTCGGCCTGCGCCACCTCCCAGTCCAACTGGCCGCGCGTGAATGCGTAGCGGCCCGGCGTGGCCGTGTACACTTGCCCAGGCACGAGCGGGCCCTGGTACTCAATGACGCTTTCAACCTCCACGTGATTGACGTAGACAATGTGAATCGGGAGCTGGTCGGTTGCCTGGGCGGTCGTGCCCAGCCAGAGCGCCGCCACGCAGAACATGGTCCACACCAAGGAGCTCGATCGGTACATGGTTTTCTCATCTCTGCGGCCGAGGTCGCGGGCCCGTCCCGCCCTACTGGCCGAGTAGCGCCACAAAGGCACTGATGTCGTCGAAATCCACATTTGAATCGGCGTTGCAGTCGGCTTTCCACCAATCGCACGTCGCGTACGACGCCTCGTAGCCGTCTTGGCCGCCGAGGGCCAGGACAAACGTGCCAATGTCGTCGAAGTCCGACGTGCCGTCGCAATTCAGGTCGCCGTCGCTGGGCAACCGGGACATGTTCGCCAGCTCGACCAGGTACTCGCGCTGCACCTGACCGGCGTTGACCGATTCGGCCAGGTATTCCGGCTGGTCCGCCGTCGAATAGACGGTGTTGGGCAGGTTATTCGTGTAGCCGATCGCGCTGTTGCAGCGGGTCCACAGGCACATACCGAACCCGCCGTAGACCGTGTTCGTCGCCTTGTTCAGCAGCTTGATCGCGTGCTCGTTGTCCGCCTGCACGTGGTCGATCAGGCTCTGCACGCGCAGATACCGGCCATCGAAGTCGTCGATGAAGTTGGTCGGCTCGCGCTCGTACCACCATACATCGTCGTTCGGATCGTGCGGGACGTGACCGTTCGGCTGAGCGGTGTCGGTGCGGTCCGCCGGTCCCTCCCAGTCCATCAGGTGCTTGACCGGCGGACTGTTCGGAAACCGCCCCGCGACGCCGGCCCCGAGCGTAATGCCGTAGGAACTCGTGATAATCCCGAGGTCTGAGTTATCGGTCTCCGGCAGCGCGGCCAGGTAGAGCAAGACCTGGTGCATCCCCTCCTGCTGAAGATAGCCGCAGTAGTCTTCGGTCGTGTAACTGCCGCCATTGGTGCTCTGGCCGCGGCCGTCAGGGTCAAAGTGCATGACGATGAAGCCCAGGTCGGCGTATTGCTGGGCGGTGTTGCCGTTGTCGAACGAGGTGCCGGCCCCGTTGCCGCCGGGCGCGAGCACGACGCCCGGGTACTTCAACGCCGGGTTGAAGCCCGCCGGCCGGTGAACGTGGCAGTACAGGTTCACGCCGCTGGCGGGGTTCAGAATCCACACGGTTTCGACCGTCCCGGCGGCGGGATACGACCAGACCGTGGCGCCGTTGGGATCGACTTCCACGATCTGCCCGCCCGCGGAAATGAGCGTATTGCCGGTGTCGAGCCGGTCGGCGTCATAGCTCGGCGTGATGACGGCATACGTCCAGACGGTGGCGTGCGCCGCGGTGACCTCGATGATCCGCAGATTGTTGGAATCGACGATGAGCGTGTTGCCGTTGGCGAGGCGGTCCGCGTCGCGCGGCCAATTCAGCCCGCCGGTGTGAACCCAGACAATGCCGCCGGCGGGCGAGACCTCGACGATCCGCTGATTGTTCGAGTCGGCGATGACCGTGTTGCCGTTCGTGAGCCGATCGGCGTTGTGCGGCCCGCGCAACCGGGTCGCCCCGCCGCCAGGCACGCCGGTCTGGCCGAACTGCCAGACCTTGGTACCGGCCGTGGTGATCTCCAGCGCGCGGTGATTGTCGCGATCGGTGATGAGAATGTTGCCGTTGGACAGGAGATTGGCGTCGTTGGGGTAGTGGAGCTGGCTGCCGTCGCTGAGCGGGACATCAGCGCTGTTCCAGATAATCGATCCGGCGGCGTTGACGATAATCACCCGGTCGTTCCCCGTGTCCGAGATGATGACATTGCCGCCGGCGTCCTGGTCCGCGTTGTGGGCGAAGCTGAGACCGGCCGTGTACGACCACGCGATGTTGCCAACGCGGTCAATCTCGTAAACCCCGCCGGTGCTCGGCTGGTTCATGCTGCCGCCGTCGGTGACCAGGATGTTGCCGTTGGGCAGCAGATCAACGTCGTGGACCGTGTGCGGCTGGTAGACGTCGCCCGCGGCGGCTGCGGTGATCCAGAGGATGGCTGTCAGCATGGCCGGATTGCGGCGCGAGCGCGGAGCGGAATGTGCTATTTGCATCGTAGAACCCTCACTAAGAGCGGACCGCAGTCCACTTGTTCGATACTGAATCGTGGGCCACGTGCACAAGGATGACGCCGGTGGATCCACGCGTCTTGTGCCGGCCTACGGGCACGGTCCGCCGCCGGACACCAGCGCAACGAACGGGTTGATGTCGTCGAAGTCCACGACGCCGTCGCGGTTGATATCTGACGCCGTGCGGTGCCCTGGGTCAAGGTCCTGACCGGTGAGTACGCCCACGAATGGATTGATGTCGTCGAAGTCCACGACCCCGTCCAAGTTGACGTCTCCATTGGGCAGATACAGCCGTTTCGCGGCGGGAACGAGGATCAGACCCGTCGGAGGAACGATCACGTTGTTCGTCGGTATGAGCGGGGCGAGACCGGTTCGCGGCGTGACGGCACCAATCGCTGAAGGTCCGAGAATGCCGGAAAGGTCCGCCAGGATCGGGTCCGGGCCTTCTGGGTAGGCGACGTACAGGTCATACGGCCCGCCGATGCTGGCGGCGGCCGTGATGCGGTGGACGCGCACCGGTCCGGCCACAAGGACGGTCTGGTGCTGCCCATCGGTGAGGTAGCTCGCCACCGGCATCAGGTAAGGATAGAGGGCCCAGTCCGTCTCGCTGACCGGGTAGGAAAACGAGACCGCACCGGGGTGAGCAGCTTCCCAGGCGTAGTACAGATCGCGGCATTGCTGGGACGACGACCATTGCAACGCCGACCGCCCGCTCACCGGCTGCGCGACGAAGTTCTCGTGCAGCCACTGAAGCATCGGCGGCAGCGCGTCGTGCGTGACCTGGCCCGGCACGATATCGGACCCGTGCTCCCCCCAGCCGTAGTCCCACACGCGGCCGGTCTGGGCCACGAACACGTCGTTGAGCCAGTTCAAGAGCGTCAACAGCCACCGCGTCTTCATCGCCGGCAGCCGCATGTCCTGCGGGATGCCGAAATGGGTCTCGTTCTTCCCGAGTACCGGGCCAAAGGGCGTGTCGACCACCGGCCCGTTCGGGTCGTGCGTCAGGAAGTGGGCTCCCGACGGCCGGAAGGGATTCATCGGATAGTGCTTGTAGTAGGCGTAGAACTGCTCGTCCGGACCCTGCTGGTGCATAGTGAAGCCGAAGTCGGCCATCAGGCCAATGCGGACCGTGTCATCCGCGGGCTGGTGGGCGCCGCGGATATTGTTGATCCGGCGGATCGCGTTGGGATCGCTGATGCCCAGCGCCGCCGTCACCACCGCATCGACCGCGGATACGTGGTCGTTCCACTGGTCGATGATCTGGCTCAGCGTCGCGTTCGACGGCAGGTTCGGCCAGTTGTGCGGCCCGATTTTCTGTTCATAGTGCGAGTGTGTGCCGAACGAGCCACCCGCGGCCAGGCGCTGCATCAGCGGCCAGCTCGACGGGTCCGCGAGCGTGTACTCCATGTACTCGCCGACCGCGAGGAACGTGATCTTCGCGCCATAGGTGTCGCAAAGGTCCATCATCCAGTCGGCGGCGTCCCGCCAACTGACGTACGCGTTGTACCGGACCGCCAGAGGGAACCCGTTCAGCGGGTCCATGTGCAGGTCCATGGCCACCTGGATCGGTGGCGGGGGCTCGGCCAATGCGCCCGGCGCGAACAGCGCGCCGACAGTGAGCAACCAAACCGTGGATCGTAGCACTCTCATCGGCCTCTCCTGTAGGTAGTGCCTTGTCTCTCGACCATAACGGCCCTGGCTGGCACTGCCCAGCCTATCGTACCAGAAGACAAGACGCCGCCGGCGCGCGATTATTCGCCCGATTCGGCGCAGCGCGACCCCCATCCCTTGAAAGGGTAGGGGGCAGGGGGAGGGAAAAGACGTGTGGCGGCCGGCGAGTGGTCCCTGAACCCGATGGCGAGGCTCCGGCCGAGCCGCGCGTCGGGGAGGGCGAGGCTCCGGCCGAGCCGTGGCTCGCCAGGAGGCTCGCCCTCCCCAGGCCGCAGACCATTCCGAACACGAAGCGCCAGCGAGTGCGTTCAGAACACGAAGCGCCAGCGAGTGCGTTCAGAACACGAAGCGCCAGCGAGTGCGTCCGCGGCCTAGCGAGTGAGTCCGCCGGGTCGTACTCGCTGGCGCTTCGTGTTCTGATGAGCTTCCGCGTCGGACGGCGGTTCAACCGCCGCTGAGGACGGCCACGAAGGCGTTGATGTCGTCGAAATCCACGTCACCGTCGGCGTTGCAGTCGGCGTTGAGAATGTTGCAGTTCGGATACGCCGCCTGGTAGCCCGTCGGATCACTCAGCGCGAGGACGAACGGGTTGATGTCGTCGAAGTCGACGGCGCCGTCGCAGTTCAGGTCGCCGGGGGCGTTGGCGGCCTTCAGGCCCAGGCTGTGGTCACCGCCCCCCGCGACGCCGACGAAGCCGCTGTTGGGCGCCGGAACGTTGCATTGGCCCTGGATATTGTATCCCCACGCCATGATCGAGCCGTCGACCTTCAGGCCCAGGCTGTGGTTCCAGCCCCCCGCGACGGCGACGAAGCCGCTGTTGGGCGCCGGAACGTTGCATTGGCCGTCGCCGTTCCATCCCCACGCCACGATCGAGCCGTCGGCCTTCAGGCCCAGACTGTGGGCCCAGGCCCCCGCGACGGCGACGAAGCCGCTGTCGGGCGCCGGAACGTTGCATTGGCCGTAGCCGTTGTATCCCCACGCCACGATCGAGCCGTCGGCCTTCAGGCCCAGACTGTGGTCTCCGCCCCCCGCGATGCCGATGAAATCGGCATTGGGCGCCGGGACGTTGCATTGGCCGGAGCCGTTGTATCCCCACGCCACGAGCGAGCCGTCGGCCTTCAGGCCCAGGCTGTGGTAGAGGCCCCCCGCGACGGCGACGAAGCCGCCGTTGGGCGCCGGGACGCTGCATTGGCCGTTGTCGTTCCTTCCCCACGCCACGATCGACCCGTCGGCCTTCAGCCCCAGGCTGTGGTACCCGCCCCCCCCGATGCCGATGAAACCGGCATTGGGGGCCGGGACGTTGCATTGGCCCTCGTAGTTCCTTCCCCACGCCACGAGCGAGCCGTCGGCCTTCAGGCCCAGGCTGTGGTCCGCGCCCCCCGCGACGCCGACGAAGCCGCTGTTGGGCGCCGGGACGTTGCACTCGCCGTAGCCGTTGTGTCCCCACGCCACGATCGCCCCCGGGTCCTGCGCCACGACCACCGAGTTCACCAGCAACCCGAACGCGATCGCGCAGACAATCGTTGTTACGTTCGTCCTCATGATTCTCCGTCCTCCAATGGGCTGTGCCGGAAGGTCGGCGCCGCACGGCGCTGGCGCGAGCGTACTTCCGGCCTGCTGCCCCATGATGTGCCTCCGGCGGGCAGCGCCGTCGCCCACAGCGAGCTGCGGCCCGAACTCCCCGCACACCGGCCATTGTACCGCGGGGCCGGCACTGAAGGTAGTGAAATCCTACGTTTTGCGAGGAACCCGAGCCGCGACCGTAAGGGAGCGGATTGCGAATGCGCGGCGGACCGCCGTGCAGAGCGGCCGCGATCGCGCTTCGCGTAACCGCTCCCTTACGGTCGCGGCTCGGATTGTCGCGGCTCGGATTGTCGCGGCTCGGATTGGTCGCGGCTCCGCTTGGCGCGCCGGACTCGGAGGTCCGGCGCTACTGGCCGCTCAGGATAGTGACAAACGGGTTGATGTCGTCGAAATCGACGAACCCGTCGCCGTTGCAGTCGCCGTTCAGGAGGTGGCAGTTCGGGTACGCTGCGTGGTACCCCGCCGGATCCGAGATCGCCAGCACGAATGGGTTGATGTCCTCAAAGTCGACCACGCCGTCGCAGTTGAGGTCGCCCGGCACCAGTAGGGACATCCGCAGGAAGGCGTCGCCCAGGTTGGTCCCGGCGGCGTTGCGCAAAGACACCAGGAAGTACACCATGAGACTGTCCGTCAGGTGCACGTCGTTGGCCTGGAAGGTGCTGATGAACAGGTCGTCATCAAACAAGCCGTTGCCGTTCAGATCGATTGGGTCGTTTTCGCGGGCCACGATGGTCGTGCCGTTGAGAACCAGGGCGTAGTCGCGGGCGGGATCCGCGTTGTCGGTATTGCCGGCCAGCAGCCAGTCGCCCACCCGGTTCCCCGTGAACGCCAGGAGGGTGTTGCCCCAGTGCTCGCCGGCGGCGATCAAATCGCCGGTTTTTGCGAATAGCACGCCGTTTCGCACGGCCCAGTCGTTGTCGTTCGGATCGTCGCCGCGGCAGAACCAGGTACCGTCGGAGAGCATGCGGGTGAAGAAGATGGCGGTCATCGTCATCGGCGAACCGGCCACCGGGAAGCCCTCTTGCAACACGATGTGGTCATCGACGGCCAAAATATTGTCGATGTTCGTGTTGGGGTTCTGCGTGTCGCCTTTGGCGAACCAGTGCACGCCGTCGGGGGCGCCGCCACAGTCGTCGTAGTCAAAGCTATCCCAGATTTCGCCGTCAATCGTGCTCACGCCGGACTGCCGGAAGCCCGTGTGGCCGTGGAAGAAGGCCGGGTAGCGGCTGCTATGGCAATTCTGGATCGGCGTGTCGACGAACGCCACCTGCCCGTTATTGAGCAAGTGCACCGAGTTGATCGAGTTGCCGAGCAGTTCGTCGCCGGACGGGTTCGGCGGCTGGTCGATCAGCCCGAGCGCGGCGTCACCCATTTGGACGACGACCGTGTGAGTGGCACCGTCAAACACGACGATCTTCTCGAACACCGCGAGGCTGCCGCCCTTCGCCCGGAAACTGAAGGCGATGTTCCCGAGCTCGTCCCAGGCGGCTGGGACGGGCGAATCGAAGAAATCGTACTGCTCGCCCGGCGCCCCGCCCTGGAGAGGCTGGCCATCCTGGGCGAAAGCGCTGCCGGCGGTGTCGGAACCCAGCATCAGAATCGCGTCGAGGGAGGTAGCCAGGTTCGAGCGGGCCTTGACCACCCATTGCCCGCCATCGTGTCGCAGAGCCAACTCCTCCAGCGCGGTGAACTCCGCGAATACGGGCTGGCCGTTGGCGTCACGTGCCCCCGGCACGACCGCGGTTGGATGACCAGAAATCTCCGTGTAGAGCACTCCGATTGGGCCGGCGCTGGCCCCGACACATGCCGCCAGCGCGATCAGAATCACGCTCGAAATGCGGCTTGATCTGGATGTTCCCTGGGTCGTCATGGTGTTTGTGCTCCTGCCTCTCGAGTTGCCTGCCCCGTTCGTCTGCGTCGCAGTATGCGGTTCTCATTCTGCCCATGCCCAAAGGGGGCAGCCACCCGCTACCCCCACATTCACATGGTAGTGTCGGGCTGGCGCGATGTCAACGGCGTTTGACGGTGCTTTGCGGCTGCGCGGCAGAGTCCCTGCTATTCAGGCGCCGTTCATGGGCGTACGATCTCGAACGGAATGGCTGGCAGGAATCCGACCGACACGCGCGCTGTCCGTTTGGTCTGAGCGTCGGCTTCAGGGCGCGCGGCGGCCATAAACCCTTCAACGATCAGGTTGTCCCGCAGCCCGGGCGGCGCGGTTTCCTGGTCGGCTTTCAGTACCAGGGTCACGCCGTCGGGCGCATGGTCCACTCTTACGAGAGTCACGCCAGCCGGCGGCTCACTGAGTGTCAGCTCGATCTTGCGGAGCCAATTCCGGGCGGGCGTATTGACGCGCACCTCAGCCGTACCGCCGACGGGGATACGCACCGGCGAGGCGTCAGCAAGCGTGATGACCGGCGGGGTCTGTTTCGTGGGCAGGACCGTCGCCAGCAACTCTTGCGAGGGCACGAGGTGCCGGTAGCTGAAAGCCTGCATCATGTCCGCTGCGGGGATGACGGCCCGAGTCACCGTGCGATGACCGATTTCCGCGCGGCCTTCGAGCTCTAGTGTGAGCGGGTGTTCCGACGGGTCGCGTGGTGCTGCGATGGTGAAACGGAGACGATCGCACCCGCCCGGAATGCGTGCGCCGTGCAGGATGAACCCGGCCGGCGCGTTGGTCAGCGCCAGGTCGATGTCGCCGTTGAAGCCGTCTTTGCGCAGGACGTAGACGCATACGGGCACGACGCGCCCCGCAGGCACGTTGATGCAGGAGGGCGCCAGGCGAAGCTCGAAATCCGGCCGCGGGGCGCTGAGCCGCAGGCGATAGCCATACTCCGGCCCGCCGTGCTGCTGCGCATCCGCCACTTTCACGTAATAAACGCCGGTCGCGGGCAGTTTCACGCGCAGATACGAGTCGGCGTTGTGGGTGAGCAGCCCGGTCGCGGGCGCGTCCATGTCGTCATTCCAGGCCAGGACTTTCCCCGCGGCAGCGGTGATGCTGAGCCGCGAATCGAGCGGCGAATTCAGCCGGCGTGCGGACACTTCGGCGACCAACTCTTCTCCGGCGCGGCCTGCGACCTGGTAGACGTCCACGTCGTCGGGCGGGTCGATGCGGCCGTTGACCATGCGCGGCGGCGCGATGCGCTGCGCGTGTTCCCGATCGTCGTTCGGCTCGCTCTCGAAGCGCGCCGGGAGGGTATCAACCGCGTAAAGAAACTCGTTCGAACGCCACTTGCCGCGCTGCGCGAATGTCGAGCGGATGCCTTCAGCGCCCGCCGGCGCTTCGAGCTGGATGCGCTCGCGCCGCAGGTTCCAGCCAAAGACCCCGGCCGTCGCGGCGGAGCCGGCCTGGCCACCGAGCGGGAAGATCTGGGTGACAAACGGCAACTCGCCGACGGAGACACGGTAGACGAAGTCCTCGCGCCCGCGGTAAAGCGCGTCGCGGAGCTCGAGTCGATATTCGCCGTCGTCGGGGACTTCATAGAGGAGCACGGGGTCCGGGTTGAAGCGGTAATCATCGACGAACGCCAGCTCGGCGCCCGCTGCATCGTACAGCGCGACCGTAGCCTGAAACCAGCCGGGAACGGCGTCGGCCAGGTACGGAATCAGCCGGCGGGCCTGCACGTCGATCACGAGGCGCTGCCCGCGTTTGGCCTGGAAGCGGAATTTGTCGACATCGCCGGGCATGATCTGGCCATTGATCAGCAGGGGCAACGACAAGGTGGACGCGGTGGGTGCCTCTCCACCGATAGGCTCCTGCTCGGAGATTTCCGGCAGGCCGCCCACCTGGAAGCGCAGCGGGTTCGTCAGACCGGTGGGACCTCCGAGGCGCAGCTCGCGGTCGCCCGGCGCCGCGTTGGCATCGATCGTAATCTCGAGCAGCACGACTTGGGCGAGCTGCGGATTCACCTGGCGCTTGTCGCGGCTGCGGATGGCGCCGAGGTAGTACTCCAGTTCGCGGAGGCTCAGCGCGTCCACATCCACTTCGGGCGGAGCGCTCGGCTGGGTGGCGGGCTTGCTCGTCGGATCGTCGCGTTTGCGCGGCGTTTGCGTGGCGGGCAATTCGCCGCGGAGCTTCGATTCCGGCTTGATGGGGGTGGAGTCGGCGCGCGGGTTCTGCCGCAGCGCGAGCAGCCGCTTGCGAGCTTCGAGGAGCTGGTCGCGCTCGAGATTTCGGATATTCGGCACGGGGCGACTTACCGTGGCATGCACCCCGCTGCCCGTGATATAGACCTCGGAGACTCCGCGGAACTGCTGCCCAGCCGCGATCGCGTGTAGCGTGATACCCTGTTTCCCGCCCGCAGGATAGACGTAGCCGAGGTGCGGTTCCCGGCCGTTGGGCGCCGCCTGCGCACCCACGGCCAGCGCAGCGAGGGCTGCGAGCAGGCGCCAGCGCGGACTGCGGGCTATCCTGGGGGCGCTCACATGATCTCCTTGAGCCGTCCGCCGGCCTGCGCGCCTTCTTCCGGGGAGGGGGTGACACGCACCTGGAGTCCGCCGGGGTGCGGCAGCAGCCCGTCCGGATCGATGCCGAGTAGCTCGTACATGCTGCCGATTACGTCGTGGGGATACACGGGCCGCTGCGCCACATGCTCGCCCCGCGCGTCTGAAGCGCCCACGACGCGGCCCCCCTTGAAGCCGCCGCCCGCGACGAGTGCGGAAAAGCACTCGCCGTAGTGCCCCCGGCCCCCGTTCCAGGGCGATTCCCACTGTACGCGGGGCGTGCGTCCAAACTCGCCGCAGCACCAGACGATCGTCGTGTCCAGCAGGCCGCGCTCCTTAAGCTCCTGGAGCAGCGTGGCCAGGCCACGATCCAGTTCTGGCAGCTTTCGCCGCATGATCTCGAAGTGCTGCTTGTGCGTGTCCCAGCCTTTGTAGTTGATCGCGACGTACTTAACGTCGTGTTCGATCAGACGACGGGCCATCAGGCAGGACTGGCCGAAGGTGTTCCGCCCGTACTGCTCGCGTACCGCGTCCTGCTCCGTCCCGAGGTCAAAGAGTTTGGCGGCGTCGCCCAGGATCATGTCATAGGCCCGCCGCTCGCACTCATCGAGCCTAATGAACTGCGAATTGTCCGGCATGGCTTGGCCGAGCGCATCGAGCTGGTGGAGCAATCCGCGCCGCGCGCGCTGGCGCTGATCGGAGATGCCCTCCGCGACAATCCCCTCAACCGCGAAGCGTTTTTGTGCCGGGTCGCCGCCCGTGGCGAACGGCTTGTAGCGCGACCCCAGGAAGCCCGCCTCGGAGAAGCGGCCCAGCGGCGCCGTCAGCACGACGTACGGCGGAATGAGCCCCCGGTAGCCGGGATCGTGGCCCTTGAAGCACGACACGACGGCCCCGATGCAGGGGTAGACCAGGCGCTCCCCAGGTTTGCGGCCCGTCTGTACGAGATAGGCGGCCGTCTCGTGCCCGTTGCTTCCGTGCGTCATGCTCCGGATCAGAGAATACTCGCCGGCCTGTTGGGCGAGCAGCGGCAGCAGTTCGCCGATCTGGATGCCATCCACGTTGGTCGCAATAGCCTTGTTGAGCGGTCCGCAGTAGTCCTGGCCGGCGTCTGGCTTGGGATCGAACGTGTCGATGTGGCACGCGCCGCCCCAGAGCCAGATCTGGATGACGGCCTTGGCCCGCGCCGGGCGCTCAGCCGGTCGCGTGACGGGGCTCGCCGCCCAGACCCGCAGACCGGCGGGCGTGGTAAACGCCAGCCCGGCCACGCCGAGTAGTCCGCGCTTCAGCACGTCCCGGCGCGTCAGGGAGACAGGGATGTCGCGCATGCTCGCCGCCTCTCAGTGTCGGCAAAGGAACTCTTTGCTGTTGATCAGGGCCCAGGCCAGGTCATTGGCCACCTCGCGCGACCGGGCGCCACCGCTGCCGAAGTACTGCTCGGCCTGTTTAAGCTCGTCGTCCGTCGGATAACGCGACAGGATGATCAGGTACATGCCGCGGATGATCTCCCGCCGATTGCCGCGGGCGTCAGCGTGCGCTTTCCGCAGGCGCGGGCTGCGTTCGATCTTCTTCTGGACATCGGTGGAATTCAGCAGGTAGAGGCGCTGGGCATCGTTCGGCTGGTTGTTGCGTTCAGATTCCAGCCCGGTGTCGCGCGCTGGACGGCCGAACATCTCCAAAAAGGGGCTGGTGATACTGCCGTCGGCCAGCTCGATGGAACGCTCGTCTTCCGGGATATAGGTGGCCGGTTCCGGGATGAGGCTGGTGTAGCGTTCGCCCGTGCCGCCGATCCAGCACAGCGCGTCGGCCAGCACCTCCGCTTCCAGCCGGCGCACGGAATAGCACGCGAACAGCTTCTCCGCGTCCGGATGGTCGCTGCCGGGAAGCGTCGACTGCTGGTACGTGCGCGACTTGAGGATCAGGCGGAAAATGTGCGACAGATCGTATTGGGCGGCAATCAGCTCCTGCTCCAAATACGCCAGGAGCTCGGGATTCTGTGGCGGATTATCCGGTCGCACGTCGTCCGGCTCGTGGATGATGCCGCGCCCCATGAGCCACGACCAAATGCGGTTGACGATGTTGCGGGTAAAGTAGGGGTTCCCCGGCGCGATCAGCCAGTTGGCGAAGATGCGGCGCGGGTCGTCGTCAGGCGTGATTCGCACCGCGGCGCCGTCCGGGAGCACGGCTTGCAGGTCGGTCACCAGACTTGGTCGCCACAGGACGATCTCCTCTTTCCACTCGGAGGTCTTCTTGTACCCGACTTGCGCAAAGAACACCGCCATTTCGTCCCGCCGGGCCTGTGGCCAGCTTTCCAGGCGCACCCCCATGAAGGTCAGCGCTACGGCGCTGGCGATGTCGGCGGGCTCGCGGCCCTGAACCGCGCGGTAGAAGTTCACCGGCGCCTCGCGGAAATTGCTGCCGCTCGACGTCAGCAGCGCGCGTGCGAACCGGTCGTACGGCCAGTTCTGCCGCAGCGCGACGTAGATCCAGCGGTGGTAGGCCTGTACCGCGTTCGGCCACAAGTTGATCGGATACTCCGCTTTGACCCGCAGCAGATCGCACCATTTGAGGGTCCAGTAGTCCGAAAACTCGGGCCGCTCCAGGAGCGCGTCGATCAGCAGCGCACGCTTGTCCGGACGGGCGTCCTCCAGAAATCGCAGCACCTCGGCCGGCTCGGGCAACGTGCCGATGACGTCGAGATAGGCCCGCCGCAGGAACACCTCGTCCGAGCACAGGTTGGCCGGTGCGATGGCGCGCTCGTGGAGCTTCGCCAGCACCAGCTCATCCAGCCGATTCACGGCAGCCGGACGCGTGGTGACGACCGAGTCGTCGCTCTCAAATGGGCGCAGGGGCGGTGCGACACCGGCCGCGTCGCGAGCGAGGGGGGCGAGCAAGAGCACCCACACGAGTCTGGTCACTGTGTATCTCCGCCGGCCCGCTGCAAAGAGCGTTGCATCCCGCGCTGGCGCTCTCCTGCGCGGCCCCGCCACTCGTTCTTATCGGCTGCGACGACGGCCAGCCGCACTCCAGTCTGTCCCGCCGTCCGGCGACCGGCGGCGGTGGGATATGCGCGTCAGTTCCCCAGTAGCCTAACGTGCAAAAGGCAAGTGTAATGCAGCGCACGTTCTCTGCGGGCAGCAACCGTAGCGGCCGGGCTCTGTACCGGCCGTAGCCGTAGCGTCCGTTGCTCAGATCCGGATCGTGACCGTCTTGACCTCGGTGTAGTTGTTCAAGCCGTACTCGCCCAGCTCGCGCCCGATACCCGACTCCTTGAACCCGCCGAACGGGGCCGCGGCGTCGAAGACGTCGTAGCAGTTCACCCAGACGGTCCCGGCACGTACGCCGTTGGCCACCGCGTGGGCCTTGGTGATGTCGCGCGTCCAGACGGCGGCGGCGAGGCCGTAGCGGGTGGCGTTGGCGCGCTGAACCACCTCGTCGATGGTTCGGAAGCGCATGACGCTCAGCACCGGGCCGAAGATCTCGTCGCGGGCAATCTGCATGTCGTCGCGTACGTCGGAGAAGACGGTGGGTTCGATGAAATAGCCCTGCTGACCGACGCGCCCGCCGCCGACGCGTAGTTTGGCGCCGTCCTTCCGGCCGGCCGCGATGTACGCCATGACCTTGTCGAACTGGGTCCGGTCCACCTGCGGTCCCTGCGTCGTGTCCGGCGCGAACGGATCGCCGACGCGCTGTTTTTTCGTGCGGGCGACGACCTGGTCGACGAATTCGTCGTGAATCTTGTCCTCAACGAACAGGCGCGAGCCCGCGCAGCAGCACTGCCCCTGGTTGAAGAACAGCCCGAAGAAGGCGCCCTCCACCGCCGGTTCCAAGTCGGTGTCCGCGAACACGATGTTGGGACTCTTGCCCCCCAATTCCAGCGTGACACGTTTGAGGTTGCTCTCGGCGGCGGCCTTGAGAATCTCGTGGCCGACCTCGGTCGAGCCGGTGAACGCGACCTTGTCCACGTCCATGTGCCGGGCCAAGGCGCCGCCGGCGGTGGGGCCGAAGCCGGTCAGGATGTTGATGACGCCGGGCGGAAAGCCGGCCTCCATGGCCAACGCGCCGACGCGCAGGGCCGTCAGCGGCGTCTGCTCGGCGACCTTCAGCACCACCGTGTTCCCGGCCGCCAGCGCCGGGCCGAATTTCCACGCCTGCATCAGCAGCGGGAAGTTCCAAGGAATGATCTGCGCACAGACGCCGACCGGCTCGTGTCGTGTGTAGCAGAAGTATGGGCCGTTGATCGGGATCGTCTTGCCCTGAATCTTGTCGGCCCAGCCGGCGTAGTAGCGGTAGCAGGCGATCGTGAGCGGCAGGTCCACGTTCAAGGCGTCGTTGTATGGCTTGCCGTTGTCCAGCGTTTCCAGCGCGGCCAGGTCTTGCCGATGCGCCTCAAGCAGGTCCGCCAGCTTGTAGAGCAGGCGGCCGCGCTCGCTGCCGGACATCTTCCGCCATGGGCCGTCGAACGCCCGCCGGGCCGCAGCGACGGCGCGATCCGCGTCCGGCTGATCCGCCTCGGCCACGCGCGCGATGACCTGTTCGGTGGCCGGGTTGATCGTCTCGAAGGTCTTTCCGCTGGCGGCGTCCTGCCACTCGCCATTGATCAGCAGCCGGGTGGGTCCGATCTTGATGTCGGCACGGGATGGGGTCGCGGTCTTCATCTTTGGCTCCAGATCGTTCATTCGGCCCAGAAAAGACGGTGAGAACTCATCATGCCGCTGGCCGGCATCGCCGTCAACCTCATCCGGGGCGGATCCGAACCACGAACCACCCGTTCGTGTTCCCGGTGGTCGTGAGGCCGGGGACAGGCGCGTGGTAGCGGCAGCGCCCGCCGGCGTTAGCACCGGTGACCTCCGTGCCCGGAGCGCGACCTCGATCACAGTCCCCGCCTGCGTTTCTCCGCCGACGGTGGCGGCGCCAGATCCAGCTATCGCGCGCGACGCGGGAAGTGAATGCCGCGACGGTACGATTCGTCGCTATACCACGTCTGCCTGGGATCACGCAGATCGTAGTGCGGAGTCCCCCTCATCTCGGCCAATGCCTGCTTTCGTCGCCTGTATTTCAACCATACGGCCTCTATGGCATTCCGAGGCTCGGCTTTCTCAGCGCTCACCGCAAGAAAGTGCTCTTGCTCGTTGGAGATCGGCTGAAGCGCCCCGCTTTCGAGTGCCCCGAGCCAGGTCCCGTACTTAGCCAACATGTCGAGCTCATTGGCCGAAAACACGGCCGGGTCGATGTCCAATTCAAAACGCTTTTGAAGGTACGTCACGTGTACCGACTTGTCTGACATTGGCCACCCGATCTTCGTCCCGTTGACATGACGGATCGATGCTGGCACGCGGTCCTGCCTCACCACACACGCCGGTGTCCGTCGCATGAATTTTAGGTTACTGTTAGGGAAGCGTGACGTCAAGGGCGACCCCGGAGGAGGCGCGATATGAAATCAGCCGCTCTTGTTCTGTGTGATAACGGAGAAAAAAACGCGAACTGAACCGAGGGGGCCGGGCGAGTTGGACGGGCATAAGTGTAGTATGGGCAGCGGGTTATATCCGGTTGCGAGCTGACAAAGGGGGCGGCGAAAAGGGCGGCGATGCCCATTTCAAGCGTCTGGAGCGCTCACGGAAGGGGGCGGGGCGGTCGGTCGGTCCGGAGGCGTTGCGGAAACAGGTCGAACAAAAAAGCAGCGTTCCTGAAGCGCCGATGGGGTTTTGCGCTGGGGTGGGGCGCCCCGTTGCGGAAACTGTCCGACACAAACCGCGGCGGGGAACGGGCGATCGAACGGGGCTCGGGAGCGGTTCAAGGGGCCTTCGGGGCGGGTTCGGAAACGGGCGCGCGCTCGCGGGCGGCGAGGGTTTGGATGATTCGGCGCCATTCAGGGGCGACATCCAAGATTTCGGCTGCGTCGCCGACGGCGTTCCATCGCCCCTCACTCGCAAACGACTGGACCTCCGCGCTAAAAGCGGCGGCGAGCTGCTGAATCGTGAGACCAGACCGCGTTGGCTCCGGGATGGGCTCGCCCGAGACTACGTTCTCACACTTCGAGCCTCCGAAGGGCGCGGCCGCGGCGGGGATGTATCGGCAGTGGAGCTGGAGCAGCTCCTTCCACAAATGCCAGGATGCCAGATCGAGAGAGTTCGCGAGCCTCACGAAGTGGGGACGAGCGATCTTCAGTAACGGGAATCGATTCAGAAACTCGCACCGGTCCAGGTGGTCGAAGACCAGGTCATGTGGAGGTGTCGGGCCGTGGAACGAATAGTACTTCTCTCGCGTGGGACCGCCCTCTATCTCAAACCCGACCGTGCCGGGCAGTTCGGGGATGTCGTCGAGCGAAGGGCGCGCCGGGCCAGATTCGACGACGGTCTTGCCGATGTCTCCGTTCCCAAGCAACGTCGCATCGAGGTCGGGAAGTGACATGCCGCCTCGAACTGCATCGTACAGGCGGTGCTGCTGTGCGGGCGGTCGAAGTCCGAGGGGCAGCGCGACCTTGTCGAACGGCCAGCAACGGCAGGCGTGCCAGTATAGATGGGGAAAGAAGATGACCGCAAAATTTCGGTCAAAACTGAAGTTCTCCACGAAGTCGAATAGCTCGTGGAGCGTCGAAGCCTGCCCAACCAACGGAGCCAGCAGGTGAACACGATGGTTAAGGTCGTGATAAACGACGCTCGTGCCGGGGACCTCACGAAAGTCGAACCCGAAGAGGTCGCCGAAGTACATCTTCGTGAGGTTCGCTGGCAGCTTGCCGAAGAAGCGTTCCAGCGTGCGCCCCAAGCTCGCGGGTGCCGTCGTATGCTCGCCGATTGACCTCACGAAAGATGGCGCGTCCGCAGCTCCGGCCGCCGCGCCGAGCAGTGCGGCGTCTGCATCGCGCCGATCGAGAAACCCGAGCAATTCCAGACGAGGGAGGAGTATGTCGTTGGCCAGAATGAACAGCAGGGCGGGCCACGCTTTGCGGCGGGCGGCCTTCGCTTCCGGGGTGGCGCCGGGGTCAGGGTCGATTCCGGCAAGGCTCCGGAGTTCACGCTCTGCGTCCACGCCGACGCCAAGGGCCTGACAGAGTAAGCGGAGCGCTTCCGGACGGGGAACCCATCGCCCCAATTCGATATTGTGGACGTAGGCCGGTCCGAGGCCCGCGGCCAGCGACAGCGCACGCGCGGACAGTCCCGCACGCTCACGAAGCTGTTTGAATCGCGAAGAAAACCGCGTCTTGGACATTCCGGGGGCATTCTAAGCGCCGTATCCAGTTGAATACAAGGCGTTTGAGACTAATCCAAAAAGAGCGATCTGCACGCTTGACATTCCAGTTGGCGTGTGCAATAGTGTATCTATCTAAGAAGATACGAGCCGATGGCCGATGCTCTTGTAGGAGCCCCTTGATGGCGGTGAAAGACCTGGTGGTTCTCGATGCTGCGGTGGTAAATCGCAAGCGAATTCTGCTTGGGTTGTCGCGAAAGGCGTTGGCGGCTCGCACGGGGTGCAGCGTGACGCCGGTGTTAAACGCGGTTGCCGGCAGGCCCCTAAGTCTCGCGGTCGCTGGCCGCCTCGCGGTCACACTCGGCCTACGGCTGGAACGTCTGATCGTTTTTCCGGGCGACGGCGAGGCGGTCTGATGGTGTGCGACCGCGTGGCGTGGTGCCTTTGGCAAGTTGATTGACACACGGCCGCCCGTGGTTGGGCGGCTAGGTTGCGGCGGCAGCGGTCATGAAAAAACGAGCGACGAAATCAAACGAGCCTCGATCGCCCGCCGCGATCAGCGCCGCGCGGCGTGGAGCGCTACGCTCCACGCCAGCGCGGGCAGCGGCGGGGCCGCCGCGCGAGATACCGGCGGTTGACTGGATACGGGTTGTGGATTTATCTCGGTATGTGGGGCCCGCGGGATCATCGCTGCACACGCGGGCTACCCGTCTGCGCCGTGCGGTCAAGCGCCATTGCTTCGTGCGCGATGGCTTCGCACGCCGTAAACCGCGGGGCTTAGAACTCAGCGCCGACGCAGCTCGCTGGCTGGCCGGCTCGGTCGGCGGCGCCATTTTCCCGACATCGCCGACGACTTGTCTCGTTGGGCGAGCGCGTCCGGGGTTGACGCCATTGCCGCGAAGACTGGCGGGGATTCGCCACCGAGTCTGCCGCCGTGCAATGGGACGGGGAGTGAGGTCGCGCGACCAGGTGGTATGGGAGGAGGTCGGCGCCGACTGGCGCTCCGTACCAGTGGTCGCGGGTCTGCCGAGTGACTTGGTGCCGCGGCGAAACAAGGGCCGAGGCTGGCAAGTTCGCTCGATCGCGCAATTCGCGGGGAGCTTGCTGCGTATCGAACCGGAGTTGCATGAAGACGAGGTTCGCCGGGGAGCCCAGCGATTGAAGCTCTTGGCCGGGTACGCCGCCTGGCGGGCATGGCGATTAGATACGGGGCGGTGCCTGGCTTTCAATGGGTTCCGAACAAGCCGCGGCCGGGGACGAGTTCCGAGTCAAAGCACGCTACTTCGTTGGGCGCGAACTCTCGCTGAGCATGGTCCGGTAGAGACGTGCCGGCACCACTACGTCGGGCGGTCTGGGCGGCGTCCATTTGCGTTGCCCACGGATGTCCGCGAGGTCGTTGCGTTGGCTCTATCGCACAACGAGCCGGTCCGTCGTATCTACGACACACTCCGAGCGGACTCGCGGTTGAGCCACATACGCTTCCCAGGGTTCGAGACGTTTCGCAATTGGTGCCAGAAGCAGCCGCGGCTTGCAAGACGTAACGCAAGGGGGGGCAAGCGACGATGACACAAGTCCTGCCCGACCGCCTGCCGTTTGACCTGGCCGACGCCGCTTGCGAGATCGGAAGAGCACAC
>JAGVEP010000511.1 GCA_020058145.1 Phycisphaerae bacterium
CACATCCGCCGTCGCCGACGACAGTCCTGCACCCAGACCGACCAGTCCCAAGGCCACCAATTTGATCGTACTTCGTGCGTGCATGGTTGCACTCCTTCTGACAGAAGACCCAACTCGTGCCCCGCGCACCGTGCGCGGGGCCTTGCGTCGTCCACTCGCCGGCCGGCTGTTGGCGAGGGGACACATGCTGGCTGCTTAGCCGACATTTCCCAGATGACCTTGCCCGACTCCGCTGCCGGGCCGTGCTGCTCACTCTTCTCACGTGTGCCGTGCGTGCCTCCGAGGCCGCAGCGAGCGCTCTCACGCAAAACCTGTATCATGAAGACACCGCACCCGGCAAAGTGGCGCGTAAGAAATCCGAAAAAACAAAAAAAGTCCTGGATCACATCCTCTGGATCACGCCCGGAACCGCTCCTGGTCACTTGCACCGTGCCCAGCCTTCCGGGTACGCTGCCACCTCGTTTTCACACAAAGAAGCGGTTGGATATCGAAGGAAAGGCAGACCCATGATCCGTGCAGCGCTCGTCACCGTTGTCCTGGCGGCAGCCCCCGTGCTCCTCGCCCAGGAAGGGAAGCAAGAAAAGAAGCCCGAGGAACCCAAGCCCGCCACGACTCAGCCCGTTACGACTCAGCCCGCCACAACGCAGCCTGCGGAGGCCGCCGTGTACGTTAAGATGGAGACAGCGCTCGGTGACCTGGTCCTAGAACTGGATAACGCCAAGGCTCCGATCAGCACGCAGAACTTCGTCGATTACGTCGACGCCGGCTTTTACAACGGGACCATCTTCCACCGCGTCATGGCCACTTTCATGATCCAGGGCGGCGGCTACCTGCCGGATTTGAGCGAGAAGAAGGATGGCCTGCGACCCCCGATCAAGAACGAGTGGAAAAACGGGCTGAAGAACACACGCGGGACGATCGCGATGGCCCGCACGCCCGGCGCCGATTCGGCCACCGCCCAGTTCTTCATCAACGTCGTCGACAACAACGCGCTCGACCAACCCCGCGACGGGGCGGCGTACGCTGTGTTCGGCCGCGTGCTCGACGGCCTGGACGTCGTGGATAAGATCCGCAACACCGAGGTCAAGGAAGGTCCGATGGGCAAGGTTGTCCCGGTCACGCCCGTGGTGATTAAGAGCGCCAAGCGCCTGCCCGCGAAGGAAGGCCAGGCCCTGTCCGCCCAGGCGGGCGAGGCGATCAAGAAGGCCGAAGGCGAAGCGAAGGCTGCGATTGAGAAGCAGCTCCAGGACTTCATCGCCAAAGCCGAGCAGGAAGCCGGCAAGAAAGTCGAAAAGAGCGCGTCGGGCCTGATGTGGGTGATTCTGAAGGAAGGCACCGGCCCGCAGCCGACGCCGACGGACATGGTCGAGGTTCACTACACCGGCACGCTGCTCGACGGCAAGAAGTTCGACAGCTCGGTGGACCGCGGGACGCCGTTCTCGTTCTCGCTCAAGGGCGGCGTCATCAAGGGCTGGCTCGAAGGTGTCGCCCTGATGAAAGTCGGCGAAAAGCGCAAGCTGATTATCCCGGCGGACCTCGCCTACGGCGCCGAAGCAAAGCCCACCATTCCCGCGAATTCGACGCTTGTTTTCGACGTGGAGTTGCTAAACATCAAAAAGTAGGGTGGGCACTGCCCACCGCTCGAGCGTCAGGGCGGGTACGGTCCGGCCTGCAAGGGCGTGCTCTGCGCGTCATACCGGCGTTGCGGAGCACGCCGCCGCCAGCCCGGAATGGCCGAAGGCATAGACGCGCCGCACCGTGGGTTCCGCGTGCATGTGGGCCGCTACCACGCGCCCGACGAAGAGCACGTGATCGCCGGTTTCCATTTCCGACTCCAGTACGCACTCGAAATTTGCCACCGCGTCGGCGAGCAGCACGCCCCGCACGACCGCGGTCGGCTGCGTGCGCGTGCCGCACGCGGTGAGCTTGGGTACCTCGCGTCCCGACTTGGTACCGAAGTAGATGACTTCCTTGCTCATCGTCGTGGAAGGGAAGCACACGACGAATTCGCGTGCCTGCCGCACGGCCGCCAGTGAGTAGCGGGTGCGCTCGATGGAGATGGCCAGCATGGGCGGGTCGAGCGCGGTGGGCATGACCCAGTGCAGCGTGAGCGGATTGGGTATGCCGCGGGCATCTTCGGCGATCGCAATCGCCACCGCCTCGGGGTAGCGCCGATTCATGGCCAGTTGAAACGTCGTGGAAATCTGCATCGCGAGTTCTCCTGGCGCGTGCCGTGGCGCCCGGCGACCAGGCGCTCGGCGGGGCCGCGCCCAGGGGTCGTGTCGCTGCGTCCGCCGGTGGGACGCAAGCCGACGCACTACGGGCCGTCCCATATCTATGGTAGTCGCCCCACGGGGCCAGATTATCCGCGCCCGCGCAGGCGGCCCGGCTCCGCGTACTCGGACTTGTGCCGACGCACGAACCAACCAGACCCCGGAACTCCATGACTGCGTGTGATGAAGCGCTTCTCGAAAGTCGATACCGCCAATAGCGAAGGAACAAACTGCGCGTTGGTGCCGGAGCCGTGCACCGCGGGCAGAACGTCGTCCCGTGGCGGCGGTTCGCGCGCGACTCGCGCCGGGGGTGGGGCGTCGCCGATACGCCGGCTCGGAGCCGCGGACGTGGATTGAACCGATGACGTTGCACACGAAAACCCTGGCGGCCGTCGGCACTACCCTGCTCGGGTCGGTGTTGCTGTTGAATTTCGCCGGCCGTGCCGTTGTGCTCCGGAGCTTTCAGGAACTCGAGGACCAGGCGGTTCGGCATGACGTCGGGCTTGTTCGGAACGCGCTCGCTGAGCAGCTCGACGCGCTCGGCGCTCAAGCCATGGACTGGTCGGTGTGGGACGACTCCTACGCGTTTGTCGCGGATGCCAACGAGGAGTATGCCGCGGCAAACCTGGTCGAAAACTCGTTCGTCAACATCCACGTCAACCTGATGGCGTTCATGCGGCCAGATGGCCGGCTCGTGGCGGTCCGCTGGGCTGATCTGGCGACGAAGCAGTTCGAGGAGCCGCCGCTGATGTTCCAGCAGGACTGGTCCGCGGATAACCCGCTCCTGCAACGGACCCTCCAGCCCGACGGGGTCACCGGCCTGATCCTCTTGCCGGAGGGCCCCGTACTGCTGGCAGGTCGCCCGATTGTCACCAGCACGGGCGAAGGACCGGCGCGTGGAGCATTCTTCATCGGTTGCGCGTTCGATGCCGCCAAGATACAGCACCTCGGGCAGGCGACGGGCTTGGACTTGAGCTTCGCTTCGCCAAGTGGCGACGAGATCTCGCGGGAACTTCTGACCGCGGCCACGGGTTCGCCGGGTCCGCCGCCAATCCTCGTGCGACCGGTGGACGCGCGCGTCGTAGCCGGCTACACGCTGGTTCGAGACCTGCACGACCAGCCGGTGCTCGTGCTCCGCGCGCGGTTGCCGCGGGACATCTACCGTCAGGGCGGCCGCAGTGCGTACACACTGGTCTTGACCGTGCTGATTGTAGGTGGCATCTTCGGCGTGCTCGTGCTGCTGCTCGTTGAGCGGCTCGTTGTGGAACCGGTACGGCGAATCAGCGGCGAAGTGCGTGCCCTCGGCACGCGGCAAGATCCGCGTGCGCGTGTCGCAGCGAACAGCCGGGATGAGCTCGGCCGGCTCGCTGAGTCCATCAATGTCATGCTGGCGGCCCGCGAGCGGTCCCACCGTGACCTGGCCGAGAGCGAAGAGCGCTTCCGCGAGCTCTTTGAGAACGCGCGCGACGCGATCTTCTGGGCGGACCCGCAGACGGGCCTGCTGCTCAACTGCAACCAGGCCGCCGCAACCCTGGTGCAGCGCGCGCGAGCCGACCTGATCGGTCAGCCCCAATCCGTGCTGCACCCGCCCGAGAAGGCGGCGCACTACACGACCCTGCTTCGCCGGCACGTCGAACAACAGGAAAGCCTCGACGACGACATCGAGGTGCTCACCAGCTCGGGCGCTGTCCGCACCGTGCGCATTTCGACCGGTGTGACCTCCGTGGGCGCGCAGCGCATCATCCAGAGCATCTTCCACGACACGACCGAGCGGCGGCAGGCGGAACAGCAGCTTCAGCGGGCGAACGCCATGCTGACCGCCGCCCTGGAGCGCGAGCAGCACGTCGCCATGCAGCTTGAGGCGACGATGCAGCAGCTCGAGGCCGCGATGCGCGACGCCCAGGCGGCCAACCAGTCCAAGAGCGATTTCCTCGCCAACATGAGCCACGAGATTCGCACGCCGCTGACGGCGATCAACGGCTTCGCAGAGGTGCTGGCGGAGGAAATCACGTCGTGCACGGTTTGTCCCGCGCACGCCGGGTGCGAGACGCGGCAAGCCACTTGTCAGCACATCCTGGCGATTCGCACCAACGGCAAGCACCTGCTCGCCCTCATCAACGACATCCTTGACCTTTCCAAAATCGAGGCCGGCAAGCTGGAAGTCGAGCAAATCCAGTGTAGCCCCTGCGAGCTCATCGCCAGCGTGCAATCGCCGATGATGGCGCGGGCCCGCAGCAAGGGACTCGAGTTCCGCGTTGACTACGCCAGTGCCGTGCCGGAATTCCTGGTCACGGACCCGACTCGGCTGCGACAGATTCTGTTTAACCTGCTCGGCAACGCCATCAAGTTCACCGCGCGCGGCGAAGTTCGGCTGGAGGTGCAATATATCGTCGATCCGCAGCATCCCGAACTACGCTTCGAGGTACACGATTCCGGGATCGGCATGACGCCGGAACAGTTGTCCCGGGTCTTCCAACCGTTCGTCCAGGGGGATGCCTCCGCGACACGCCGCTTCGGTGGAACCGGGTTGGGGCTGGTCATTAGCAAGCGGCTGGCCGAAGCGCTCGGCGGCGGAGTGACCGTGGACAGCACGGCCGGACAGGGCAGCGTCTTCCACGTCCGCATCGCGGTCGGCACGGTCGAAAACGCCAAACTAATCGCGCGACCGGAGGACGCCACGGCGGCTAAGCCGGCGGCGAGCCCGGAAACCGCCCTGAACATCAAGCTGACCGGCCGGATCCTGCTGGCCGAGGATGGGCCGGACAACCAGCGGCTGCTCGGCTTCATCCTCCGGAAAGCCGGGGCCGAGGTGACGATGGCCGACAACGGCCAGGAAGCTCTGGACATGGCCTGGCTGGCGCACGAGACGGGGCGCCCCTTTGACGTGGTTTTGATGGACATTCAAATGCCCGTCCTGAGCGGGTATGAGGCTACCCGCCGGCTGCGGGAGCGCGGCTACAAACTGCCCATCATCGCGCTTACGGCTCACGCCATGAGCAGCGCGCGGGACAAATGCCTCGCCTGCGGGTGCAACGACTTCTGCACCAAGCCCATCGACCGCGCGGCACTACTCGAAACCATCGCGCGGCACCTCCACAAGCCTGCGCCAGTTTGAAGTTGCCCGTTCCAGTGCAATTCGCAGCGGGTGCGTGAGAATCCCCACGTCCGTGTCGCAAACCACGCTTCGCGGGCGGGCGAGACGCCCACTCCACCCACGCTATAATGCCACCCGCAGACTGGCCCGCGAATTGCCCGCAGACTTACCGGACGAGCGCGCCCCCTTACCGCGAGGTATGGCCGATGTGTTTGGCAGTCCCGGGGAGAGTCATCGCACGGGACGGCGACGAGGCCGTAGTTGACCTCCAAGGCAATCAGCTCAGAGTCAGCACGGTGCTCACGCCAGAGGCCGACGTCGGCAGTTGGGTGCTGATCCATGCAGGGTTCGCGCTCACGCAGCTCGACGAGCGCGAGGCCCGCCAGACGTGGGACTATCTGCGTCAGGTGCTCGCTGACGCGCCGCCGGAGGATGATCCCCACCCCGCCGGTTCCAAGCCGCAGGCGGCCGGCCCTTGAACGCGGGCATCGAGCTGGCCCGCGACGAGTTGCAGGCGCTGTGCCGGCGCGCCAACCGGCGCATTCAACTGATGGAAGTGTGCGGCACGCACACCGTCGCGCTCTTTCGCGCGGGCGTGCGGTCGCTGTTGCCCGAGAATCTGCGGCTGGTCAGCGGACCCGGCTGCCCAGTGTGCGTGACGGCGCAGCGGCACATCGACGCCGCGATTGAACTCGCGACGCATCCGAACGTAATCCTGGCCACTTATGGCGACATGCTGCGCGTGCCCGGGCGGCGCGGCAGCCTCGAAAAACTGCGGGCTGAGGGCGCGCAGGTACGCGTGGTCGGTTCGACGCGCGTGGCTCTCGACCTCGCACGCTCTCAGCCCACCCAAACGGTCGTTTTCCTCGGCGTGGGATTCGAGACGACGGCGCCAGCCACGGGCGCCGCCGTTCTGGAGGCGCACCGCGACGGCATCGAGAATTTCTGCGTCCTGATGTGCCACAAGCTGGTCGTGCCGGCGATGGCCGCCCTGCTCGACGCCGGCGACGTGCCGCTCGACGGCTTCCTCGCGCCCGGACACGTCAGCGTCATCATCGGAGCCGCGGCGTACCGGCCGCTCGTCGCGCGCTACCGCAAACCCGTGGTCATCGCCGGTTTCGAACCCGAGCAGATGCTCAACGGCCTCGTTGCCCTCGTGCGGCAAGTGCTCGACAATCGTCCGGCGGTCGAAAACGCCTACCCGGGCGTGGTGTCAGACGCGGGCAACCGCGTGGCGCTCGACCTGTTGCAGCGTGTGTTCGTCATCGCCGATGCGCCGTGGCGGGAATTGGGGATTATCCCGCACAGCGGGCTGGAACTGGCCCCGCCTTTTGCCCGCTACGACGCCCTGCGCAAGTTCGACGTGCAGCTCGGCGAGGACGAGAACCACCCGCTGTGCCGCTGCGGCGAAGTAATCTGCGGCAAACTCGAGCCATGTGACTGCCCGGCCTTCGCGACCGCGTGTACGCCGCTCGCGCCCATCGGCCCCTGCATGGTAAGCAGCGAGGGAACCTGCGCGGCGTGGTTCAAGTATGGACGAGTGGACGCGGCCCACCACTTGGGGGAGGAGCGCTCGTGACTGCTGTGCGGCCTGGGCAGCCCCATGACTGCGTCGTGATTGCCCACGGCGGCGGCGGAGAGCTAATGGGGAGGCTGATTCGCGAGCATCTGTTGCCGCCGTTGCGAAACGAGCGTTTGGCCGCGCTCACGGACGGGGCGGTCATGCCGTGGTCGGGTGGCGATGTGGTCTTCACGACGGATTCCTATGTCGTGACCCCGCTCGAGTTTCCCGGCGGCGACATCGGGCGACTCGCGGTCGCCGGAACCGTCAATGATCTGGCCGTCATGGGGGCGGAGCCGGTGGCATTGTCCCTTGGATTGATCCTCGAAGAGGGCCTGCCGCTCGAGACGCTGGACCGCATCGTGGCGTCGCTCGCCGCGACTGCGCGCGAGGCCGGCGTGGAAATCGCGACCGGCGATACAAAGGTCGTCGAGCGGCGTACAGGAAGCACGGCGCTGCCGCCGGGGATGTTTATCAATACGGCCGGCATCGGGCGACTGCGACCCGGCGTACAGCTCGGTCTCCAGCGCGTGGCGCCCGGCGACGTGATCCTCGTGAACGGCCGCATCGCCGAGCACGGCTTGGCCATCATGTCCGTTCGCAGCGGAATCGAGTTCGCGTCCAAACTGCGCAGCGACGCGGCCCCGCTGAACGGCCTGATCGCACGCCTGTTCGAGAGCGGAGCGGACATCAAGTTCCTGCGCGACGCCACGCGCGGCGGGCTCGCCGGCGTCCTCGCGGATATCTTGGAAACGAGCGGCCTAACCATCGAGATTGACGAACCAAGCGTGCCACTGTCGGCCACGGCGCGCCACGCGGCCGAATGGCTCGGCCTGGACCCCTTGACCGTGGCCAACGAGGGTAAGATCGTCATCGTCGTGGCGCAGCGCGACGCCCCGCGCGTGCTGGCCGCCTGTCACGCTCATCCGCTCGGTGAAGACGCCGCCGTGATCGGGCACGTTGTCGAGCGGCACCCAGCCCTAGTGGAACTCATCACGCGTGCCGGAGGGCGACGCATCGTGCAGCGGCCGTATGGCGAGGAACTTCCGCGGATTTGCTAGTGTACTGCCTCAGAACTGCCGCTACGTATCCCGTCCGAGCCGCGAGCGCAAGCTCGCGGTCACCCGCCTGCGGACCCGCACCGCTCGCTCGCGCGAGCGGCTCGGACAAGCTGCCGTTTCTGCGAGGCAGTACACTAGAGCTATTTCTCTAGTGCGGCTGCCTGTTGGTGCTGGATGCACGAAATGTCCATCGCATTAAGCCTGGTCGAGCAACTGCAGCGGCTCGCCGCGGAGCACCAGGCGGTGCGCATCACCGAGGTCGAGGTGCGCTGCGGCGTGCTGCGGCAGGTGGCTCCGGCAGCGTTGGAGTTGGCGTTCACGGCAGCGACGGCGGAAACCGTGGCCGCCGGGGCGAACCTGAAAGTGATCGAGGAAGGGCTGGTCGCACGTTGTCGTGCGTGTGGCACGGAATTTGCTACAGAGATCGACGATTACTCGTGCCCAACGTGCCAGCAAGCCGACGTCGAATTCGTCGCCGGACACGATATTGTGCTGACCGCAGTGGTCTGCGAAACGCCGGACCGTTAGACGGGAATGAAGATCAAGGTCATCGAAAGCGTGCTGAAGGCCAACGACGCGGTGGCACAGGCTAACCGTGCCCGGCTCGACGCGGCGGGGGTACTGGCGCTCAATCTGATGAGCGCGCCCGGCAGCGGCAAAACCACCTTGCTGGAAAAGACCATCCCGGCCCTGGTTCCGCAGCGTTGCGCCGTACTGGTGGGGGACTTACAAACCACGCGTGACGCGGAACGGCTTGACGGCATCGCCGCCGAAGTTGTCCAGATTAACACCGGCACGGGCTGCCATTTGACCGCGACGCAGGTGGCGGCTGGGCTGACTAGCCTGGACCTTTCAGGGATAGATTACCTGTTCATCGAAAACGTCGGAAACATGGTCTGCCCGGCGGCGTTCGACCTTGGCGAGCACCTGCGCGTCGCCCTGCTCAGCACCCCGGAGGGCTCGGACAAGGTCGCCAAGTATCCGACGCTCTTCCAGCCCGCTGACGCGATTCTACTCACGAAAGTGGACCTGAGCGCTATTCTTGACTTTCGGAGCCGGAAGGTATATGAAGACCTTTCGCGCGTAAACTCACGCGCTGTGCTGCTGGAGCTTTCCGCCCAGACTGGTCTCGGAATGGAACCGTGGGTGACCTGGCTGCGACAACAACGGTGCGAACACGCCGGGGTCGCCGCGGCGCGCCGGGCCCAGCCGCCTGGCCGGGGTGGCGGTGCTCTGGAGACGGAAGAATTGCCCCGTCCGGCTCATGCGGGCCCGGACCTATCGCAGCGAGGTAGCTTATGAGCGACAACCTCCCCGCCGTCGTCCACGAAATCTGCCAGGCGCACGGCGGCGACCGCACCCGCCTGATGGACATCGTCCGGGCGATGCAGCAGAAATTCGGCTGTGTCTCCGGCCCGGCGATGGAGCTGCTCGCCAAGGAGCTGTCCATCCACCGCGTCGAAATCGAAAGTCTGGTCTCCTTCTACTCCTTCCTCTCGACGCGGCCCAAGGGCCAGGTCGTCATCCGGCTGTGCAACGACGTCATCGATCAAATGGCGGGCGCAGACGAGGTGGCCCGCGCGTTCGAGGAGGAACTGGGGATCAAGTTCGGCCAGACCACACCCGACGGCAAAATCTCCCTCGAATACACCGCCTGCATCGGCATGTGCGATCAGGTCCCGGCGGCGCTGGTCAACGACGTCGTCGTGACCGAGCTGTCCACCGATGCCGCCCGCCGTATCGTCCGCGAACTCCGCAAGCACGGCGACCCCACGCGGCTGGTGACGCGCCATGGCGACGGCTGCAACGGCCATGAGCTGGTCCGCGCGATGGTCATGAACAACATCCGCCAGCGCGGGTCGATCATTTTCACGCCTACGAATCGCGGCGAGGCCATTCGCAAGGCCCTCGCGATCACGCCCGCCGAGGTGATTCGCGCGGTCAAGACGGCACGCCTCCGCGGCCGCGGCGGGGCCGGCTTTCCGACCGGAATGAAGTGGGAATTCACCCGGGCCGCCGGCGGCGAGCAGCGCTGCGTGCTGTGCAACGCGGACGAGGGCGAACCCGGCACGTTCAAAGACCGCGTGCTTTTGACCGAGATGCCCGACCGTGTCTTCGCCGGCATGACCATCGCCGGGTACGCGATTGGAGCCGACGAGGGCATCCTCTATCTCCGCGGCGAATACGCCTATTTGCGGGCCTATCTCGAACAGATCCTCGCCAAGCGGCGACAAGACAACTTGCTCGGCAACAACATCCTCGGCAAGCGGGCCTTCAAGTTCGATCTTCGCATTCAGATGGGGGCCGGGGCGTATATCTGCGGCGAGGAAACGGCCCTGATCAGCTCGTGCGAGGGTCTGCGCGGCGATCCGAAAAACCGCCCGCCCTTCCCGGCGCAAAAGGGCTATCTCGGCCGGCCAACCGTGGTCAACAACGTCGAGACGTTGTGCTGCGTGACGAAGATCCTGGAAGAGGGCCCGGCGACGTTCGCTGAGTTCGGCTCACAGGGCAGCACCGGCACGAAACTGCTCAGCATCTCCGGCGATTGCCGTAGCCGCGGCGTGTTCGAGGTCCCGTTCGGGATCAAGCTGAGCGAAGTGCTGAAGCTCGCCGGCGGCGAGGACGCGATTGCCGTGCAGGTCGGCGGCGCCAGCGGCCAGATGGTCGCCCGTGAAGAATTCAACCGCACGATCTGCTACGACGATCTCGCCACCGGCGGGTCGCTCATGGTCTTTGGGCCGGAGCGCAACGTGCTCGAAGTCGCCGACAAATTCATGGCGTTCTTCGTCGAGGAAAGCTGCGGCTACTGCACGCCGTGCCGGGTGGGCAACGTGCTCCTCAAGGACCGGCTCGAGCGGATCACGGCGGGCTGCGGCGAGCCGGCGGATTTGGAGTACCTCCAGGAACTCGGCACCACCGTAAAGACGATGAGCCGCTGCGGGCTGGGGCAGACGTCCGCGAACCCGATCCTGACCACGCTCAAGAACTTCCGGGCCACGTACAACGCCCTCGTGAAGAAGCGCGGCGACGGCCGGCAGCCGGCGTTTGACCTGGCGGCGGCGGTCGCGGAGGCCGAGACGATCATCGGGCGAAAGTCGACGCACGCCCACGCCTGACGCCCTGACCGGGCTGCGTCCCGGCTGAAAAAAGGTGAGCGCGATGAGTTCAACCATCGAATTCACGATCAACGGAAAAGACATCACGGGCCGTCCCGGACAGACCGTCCTCGAGGCGGCCCAGGATGCCGGCGTCTACATCCCGCGGCTGTGCTACATGCGCGGGCTGGCGGCCTTCGGTGCCTGCCGGGTGTGTACGGTGCTGGTCAACGGCCGGCCGCAAGCCGCCTGCACCCAGACCGTGGCGCCGGGCATGGTCGTCGAAAACAACACGGAAAAGATGACCGCCTTCCGCCGTAACCTGATCGACATGCTGTTCGTCGAGGGCAACCACTTCTGCATGTTCTGCGAGAAGAGCGGCAACTGCGAATTGCAGGCCCTGGCGTACCGCTTTGGCATCGCCGCGCCGAAATATCCGTACATGTTCCAGCCGCGTGAGGTGGACATGTCGCACGGCGACGTGTTCATCGACCGCAACCGCTGCGTGTTGTGCGGACGCTGCGTGCGGGCCTCGCGTGACGTGGACGGCAAGCACGTGTTCGATTTCGTCGGCCGTGGGCTGCACAAGCGCATCGCGGTGAACGCCGAGGCGTTGCTGGGCGATACCGAACTGGCCGTGACGGACAAGGCCGCCGAAGCCTGTCCGGTCGGGGCCATCGTCAAGAAACGCGTCGGTTACGCGGTGCCGGTCGGGCAGCGGCTGTATGACCATAAACCGATTGGATCGGAGATTGAAAGCACTGCACTCTAGTGCGCGGAACAGATTCGGGAATCTGGAATTGGGAATTAGGAATTTAAGAATTAAGAATGACACTGCGACGGCGTCATCTTGCTATTTCAGACGACGACTGGCGAGCATTCTTAATTCTTAATTCTGCATTCTAAATTCACAAGGACGCTTGTCATGGCCAAACCCAAAGTCGCCACCACCTCGCTCGCCGGCTGCTTCGGCTGCCACATGTCCATTCTGGACATTGACGAGCGCATTCTAAAGCTGGTTGAGCTGGTGGACTTCGACAAATCGCCCATCGACGACATCAAGAAGTTTACCGGACGTTGCGCGGTCGGCCTGATTGAGGGCGGCTGCTGCAACGAGGAGAACGTCGAGGTCCTGCGCAGCTTTCGCGAGCACTGCGACGTGCTCATCTCGCTCGGCGACTGCGCGATCATGGGCGGCATTCCGGCCTTGCGGAACACCATTCCGCTCCAGGAGTGCTACGACGAGGCGTATCTGAACGGCCCGACCGTCCACAACCCGAGCCGGCAGATACCGAACGATCCGGAACTGCCGCTGCTGTTGCACAAAGTCTACCCCTGTCACGAAGTGGTGAAGATTGATTATCACCTCGCTGGCTGTCCGCCCCCGGCGGACACGATCTGGGAGGCCCTGGTGGCGCTGCTGACCAACAAGCCGGTCGCACTGCCGTATGAGCTGGTGAAATACGACTGATTCGCAGCGGCCGGGCCCGGTCCCGGCCGACGACCGGTCAACGAACCGGTCCCGAGCACGGAGGTATTGCCGTGGTTGCCAACACCAATGGTTTCAAACGCATCGCGATCGAGCCGGTGACCCGTGTCGAGGGGCACGGCAAGGTTACCCTCCTGCTCGACGAACAGAACCGCGTACACCAGGCCCGCCTGCACATCGTCGAGTTCCGCGGCTTTGAGCGCTTCATCCTGGGCCGGCCCTTCTGGGAGGTACCGGTCCTCGTGCAGCGCCTCTGCGGCATCTGCCCGGTCAGCCACCACCTCGCGGCCGCCAAGGCCATGGACCGCATCGTCGGGGGCGAGAAGTTGACGCCGACGGCGGAGAAAATGCGCCGGCTGATGCACTATGGCCAATTCTTCCAGTCGCACGCCCTGCACTTCTTCCATCTGGTCTCGCCCGACATTCTTTTCGGCGGCATCGAAGACCCGTTTGCGGGCTTCTCCGCCGACCCGGCCCTGCGCAACGTCATCGCCGTCGCGGCCAAGTTCCCCGAGCTGGCCGTGCAGGGCGTGATGATGCGCAAGTACGGGCAGGAAGTGATCCTGCGGACCGCCGGCAAGAAAATTCACGGCACCGGCGCGATTCCCGGCGGCATCAACAAGAACCTGACGATCGCCGAGCGCGATTTTCTGCTCAAGGATGTCGAGCAGATGATCAAGTGGTCGCACGGCGCGCTGAAAATCGCCAAGGACTACACGGTCAAACACCTGACCAAGTTGGCCCCGTTCGGCTCGTTCGACTCGAGCCACATGTCCCTGATCCGTGCTGACGGAGCCATGGACTTGTACCACGGTGGCCTGCGGGCGATCACGGCCGATGGCAAGAAGATCTTCGACCACGTGGACTACCAGAAGTACACCGATTACATCGCGGAGGAAGTCCGCCCGTGGTCCTACATGAAGTTCCCATTCATCAAGTCGATCGGACCGGAAAACGGCTGGTATCGCGTCGGCCCGCTGGCGCGGCTCAACACGGCGGACTTCATCGACACGCCGGCGGCGGAAGCGGCCCGCAAGGAATTCATGGCCGTCACCAAGGGCAAGCCGAACAACGTCTCGATGGCTTACCACTGGGCCCGGATGATCGAACTGCTGCACTCCATTGAGAAGATCAGGGAACTGCTGAATGACAAGGACCTCCAGGGCCAGGATCTGGTGACCCGCGGCCAGCGGCGCGAGGAAACGGTGGGCCTGATCGAGGCGCCGCGCGGTACGCTGTTCCATCACTACAGAGTCGATAAGCACGATCAGGTCACGATGGCGAATTTGATCGTCTCGACGACCAACAACAACGAGCCCATGAACCGCGCGGTCCAGAAGGTGGCCCAGGACCACCTGAGCGGCAAGAAAGAAATCACCGAGGGTCTGCTGAACCACATCGAGGTGGTGATCCGGGCGTATGACCCGTGCCTGTCGTGTGCGACGCACGCCCTCGGACAGATGCCGCTCGTCGTCGAGCTGGTCGACGCGGCCGGCAACCTGGTGGATCGCAAAACGAAAGGTGGCTGAGTTCCACACGCGCCGCGGGACGAAAACCGTGCTGCCAAGCGAACGCAAAGTTCTGGTGATCGGCTACGGCAACCCCGGCCGGCAGGATGATGGCCTGGGCCCGGCCCTCGCGGCTGCGCTCGAAGCCGAGGCACCGCCGCACGTTACGGTCGAAGCCGACTACCAGCTCACGGTCGAAGATGCCGCGGCGGTCGCCGCGCACGATGCGGTGGTTTTCGTCGATGCCGCGGTCAGCGGCCCGGAGCCGTTTGCCTTCCACACCGTGACGCCGGGCGAGCCGCTCAGCTTCAGCACGCATAGCGTGTCGCCGGCCGGCGTGATGGCGCTGGCGCGCGAGTGCTTCCAAGCCGGGACCGCGGGCTACGTGTTGGCCATTCGCGGCTACGAGTTCAATGAGTTTGGTGAGGGGCTGTCGCCGCGGGCGCAAGCGAACCTGGCCGCGGCCCTGGAGTTTCTGCGGACGATTCTGCGCGAGCGTGTTTTCCCTGAAGACGTACCCCATCTGACCAGCGGCCTGGCCTGTTCCGCACACGCCGTGCCCGGAGCCACCACTGCGAAAGGGGCTTTCGAATGAAAGACGGCAAATACGTAATTCTCTGTGTCGACGACGATCAGGACCTGCTGGACGCCATGCGGCTGGTCCTGGAGAAGCACGGCTACGTGGTGGCGGAAGCCCGGACCGCGGAGGCCGGTCTCAAGAAGTACAAGGACTCCACCCCCGACCTGATCATCGTCGACTTGATGATGGAAGAGGTCGACGCCGGCACCGGACTGGTGCGCAGCCTGAAGGCTGAAGGCAACACCCGGCCGGTATACATGCTGAGTTCCGTCGGCGACAACCTGAATGTCAATATCGACTACTCGGAGCTCGGCCTCACCGGCGTATTTCAGAAGCCGATCGACAGCCAGCAGCTTCTGGCGGTGCTCACGTCGAAATTGAAATAGCCTGCGCTTCTTTTCTGGCCACGCCGCTCGGAGGTTCAGCGCGCCAACTCGGCGGCGAAGTACTTCGGCAGCAGCGCTTCGCCCGTGGCGCGCCTCGTCAGCTCATTCCATGAATAGAGGCTGCCGGGGGCAAAGATGCGCTGCCGCAGGTACGTGCCAGCCTCGGGTTTGCCGAAGAAGCTCGTCGTCGCCGCACCCGCGTCCTTGAGCACCTCGCGTGCCACGTACGCCCGCACCTGGGCGGCGAAAAGCTCACCGAGCAGATAGCTGTGGTAATACGCCGGCGTGGTCAGGATGTGGACTTTGGCGGCGTAATCCGGCCGGTCGGTGCGGTCCGGGGGATTCAGCAGTTGGTAACGCTGTTTGAGATCCCACCAGAGGCGCGCGAGGTCCTGGGACGGGTCCGCGTACATCGTTCGCTCGAACCGCACCATCACCTGCGCCCAACGGCTGAACATGAGCCGCCCCGTCCGCAGCGACACGCGCCCGGCGCGGCCGATGCGGGCCGCCTCCGCAGCATCGAGGCCGCGCACCTCGCGCAGCCACTCCTCATTCTTGGTGCAGGCACCGAACATTTCAGCGACGCCTTCGGTCGTGATGCCGGAGGACGCCGTACGGAGCAGGAAAGGCACGTTCGGATCGATGCCCAGGTCATAGACCGCGTGCCCGAGCTCGTGCAGCAGCGTGTCGGCCCAGTACACGTTGGGTTTGAGGTTGGTCAGGATGCGGACGTCGCCCGCCCGGTTCATGTCGTGACAAAAGGCGTGCGGACACTTGCCGGGTTTCTCGTGCAGGTCGCTGCGGGCGAGGATGTCCTCAACCGGTAGGCCGATGCTCGTGTAGTACTTGCGGGCGAGCGCGAGCAGGTCGGCATCCTCGAACACCGCATCCAAATTCACCTCCGGATTCTCGGGGACCTCCTGGAAAAACAGGTCGCCGAAGTGCCAGGGGCGCAGCTCGCCAGCCGGCACGTGGAACCGCGCGGCCCGTGCCGCGTCGATCGAGGTCTTCACTTCCGCAAAGGGCGCCCGCGTAAGCTCGTCTAACTCATCGAAGAGCTTCATCAGTTCCGTTTCGTCGACTTCCTGGAGGACGAGCCGCATGGAGTAGTAGTTGGAGAAACCCAGCTCGTGGGCCGTGCGATTCCGCAACTCGATCAGCTCGCGGAGCTTGCTCTCGGCCACCCGTCCCACACCCATGTAGGCTTTCCACGCCGCTTCGGCCTCCGCAGAACTGGTCGTGTTCGCCAGAATGTCGCGGACCTCGTTCTCGCTGAGCGACTTCTCGCCGACCCGACTGCGGTACGTGTTGAAAATCTGCTCGACGTCGTTTTCGAGCTCGACGATCCGCTTCTGCGACGCCGGGTCCGCCTGCCCGGGCAGAAACGTGCGGTACATCACGTCCAGCTCCCGGCGGAGCACGGGGTCCGCGATCTGTCCCTTGTCCTTGAGTTCTTTCAGCCGGGCGAACGTCTCGTGGTCGCTGTGCAGATCCACCAAGGCCCGGTCGGCCGCCTTTTTGCGGGCGTACGCGGCATCGGCGCCGGTGAGGTTCGCCTCCCACCACGCCGCCGCGGCTTCGAGCCAGAGCGGCTTGTACTTGGCGAGATAGGCGTCGCGGAGGGCGGCCCCGGTGCGGTCCGCGTCCGACGCAGTCGGCTGTGCGAGCGCGCTGGGCATCATAATGAACAGTGCGATCAATCCGACGACGGTGTTGATTCTCATGCTCAGTCTCCGGTCAAGTTCAGGGGCGCGACTTCGATTGTAGCGGGAGCCCCGGCCGGGGCGCAACTTCGATTGTAGCGGGAGCCCCGGCCGGAGCCTCTCGCCCTCCCGGTGTGCCGTCAAAACACGGTTGACGGAGCACTAGGCCAGCTTGTGACCCACGCCAAGAGCAACGCGATCACCGCTACTTCATCAGCAGCGTCGAGCAACTCGACGCGGCCCGGATGCTGCAGCGGGTGCGTGGGCACTGGAGCATCGAAAACCGGTTGCACGGGTGCCTGGATGTGACGTTCGGCGAGGACCAACGCCGCATCCGCCGCGGCCATGCGGCCGAGAACTTTTCCCGGCTCGCCCGGCTCGCCCTCAATCTGCTCAAGACCGCACCCGCTCCGTTCGCCCACGCGCGCAGCGTCCGCGCCCGCCGGTTGCTGGCCGCCTGGGACCATGACTACCTGCTCAGCCTCCTGACTCACGAATCCAAGGCCGGAACCTGAGCATGCGATGGCCCTGCCACGCGGCGGCCGACGCCCCGGCGTGGCTTGCAAAGCTCAGCGGGCATCCTTACCCTGATAGTTCTATGGCCTGGGTCCATGATGACGTGGAGTTCATCGACCATTGCCCGCCCCTGCAGGAGTGTCCCGCATGATTATCGGTGTCCCAAAAGAAGTGAAATCTGACGAGTACCGCGTGGCCGTCACCCCCGCCGGCGTGGAGCAGCTCAAACGTGCGGGGCATCGGATCCTGATCGAACGGGGTGCCGGGATTGGCTCAGGGCTCGCGGATGCCGATTATGAGGCTTACGGGGCCGAACTGGTGTCCGCCGCGCGCGAGGTCTGGGAGCGCAGCGAGCTGATCTGCAAGGTCAAGGAGCCGCTGGCGCACGAAATCGCCCTGATTCGCCCGCAGCAGTTGCTCTTTACGTATTTCCACTTTGCCGCCGCCCGCGAGTTGACTGAGGGCATCCGGGATTCCGGGGCCGTCGCCATCGCCTACGAGACGATCGAGGACGCGCAGGGCCGTTTGCCGCTGCTGGCCCCGATGAGCGAAGTCGCCGGCAAAATGAGTATCCAGGAGGGCGCCAAGTACCTCGAAAGACCGATGATGGGCCGCGGCATCCTGCTCGGCGGCATTCCGGGCGTGGAACCGGCCAATGTGTTGGTGCTCGGCGGGGGGATTGTGGGAACCGCCGCGGCCAAAGTCGCGGCCGGCCTCGGCGCTCACGTCACGATCATGGACATCGATCTGTACCGGCTGCGCTATCTGAGCGACGTGATGCCGGCGAACGTGGACACGGTGTACAGCAGTGCGGAAGCCATCCGGAGCCACCTGCGCACCGCCGACCTCGTGATCGGTGCGGTGCTGATTCCCGGCGCGCGGTGTCCGATGCTCGTTCGCCGTGAGAACCTCGCGCTCATGCAGCCCGGCGCGGTGATCGTCGACGTGGGCGTGGATCAGGGTGGGTGCTGCGAGACCACGCGCCCGACCACCCACAGCGACCCGACGTACATCGTCGACGGCGTGGTACATTATGGTGTGGCGAACATGCCCGGCGCCGTTGGCCGTACCAGTACCTTCGGCCTGACCAACGCCACCATCGCGTATCTCCTGAAACTGGCCAACCTGGGCTATCAGAAGGCCTGTGCGGCGGACCGCGGTCTGGCCGCCGGTGTGAACATCGCCTTTGGGAAGATCACCAACAAGCCCGTGGCGGAGGCGTTCGGCTGGCCGTTTGAGCCGTACTCGGCAAAGTAGGGGCGTCTGTGACCTGGCCTCGCGGCGGCTGGCGCGCCGTGTTGTGTGTGTCGATATTTGTGGGCGGCACCTCGGTGCCGGGGCGCGAGCCGGGCCGTCGGACTCGGAGGTCCGACGCTACACGGCCGGTTCAGAGCCCGGCCGCTACACGGCCGGACAGGTAGGTAGCGTCAGATCGGA
>JAGVEP010000304.1 GCA_020058145.1 Phycisphaerae bacterium
GCCGGGGGAGTCGATCAGGAGCGTACGGAGCTTGAGTTGGGCGGCCGCGCCGGCGGTCGCAGCGCCGGCGGGTCCGCCGCCGACGATGATGAGGTCGTATTCCGGCCGCGCTGCGGTCACCGGCTGCGCCTCACTTCAGTTTCTCCCAGAGGACGTCTTCCGCCCGCTCGAAGCGCTCGAACGCGCCGCGCACAGCATCAAAGATATTCTGCAGCTCCTGGCGAGCGCCCGGCGTCGCTTGATCGTCGGGCGGGAACGTTTTGAGCACGGCTTCGAGCCGGGCGGCGGCTTCGTCGAGCTGTGCGGCGGCCTCGGCGAAGCTGCTGGCTGTGCGGAAGACGACCAGTTTCGCCTCGCGCTCGGGTGGCGGCGGGAGGACCAGCTTCGAGGGGTTCAGCAGGAGCTCCTGGCTGAGCATGCGCACCTGTGCGCTCATCTCCAGGAAGTTGGCGAGGATGCGTTCGAGCACGGGCCGGCTGAGGACGACCATCCGCTGGCCTTCCGAAGTCATGGTCTGGATTTCGGCGAGGGCGGCGTTGGTGCGGTCCATGGCGAGGTGCACCTTGCCCAGGGTGGACGCGGGATTGGCGGGGTCGAGCTCGGCGCGCAGCGCGGGCAGGACCTCCTGTTCGACGTTGCGGGTCGCGCGGTTGACGCTCGCGAGCGTGTCCTGCACGACCGGCCGGCTGTCCTTGAGCAGGGCCGTGGCTTCGCTGAGGCCCGCGTCGAGATGGCTCAGGGCGAGATGCGTTTTGGCCAGCAGCGCGTCGTCGTTACCTGAGTTCAGCTCCGTGCGCAGCGCCGCCGTGGCGACGTTTACATCATCGAGCGCGCGGTGCAGCTTGTGCAGCAGGGCATCCTGAGCGTCGGGGCTGGCCTGGTTGCGAAACTCGCGAGTGATGGCGTTGATGTCGTCGAGGCTGGCGAGCAGCTTGTACATCAGCGAGCCTTCGACGCTCGGACTGGCCGCGTTAGAGAGCTGATCGAGCAGCCCGCCTGCGGCCAGCAGCCGCCGCGAGAGCGTGCTGAGGATGGCGGAGAAGCTGAGCGGCGGTCGGCCGGTGAGCGGCGGCGTCAGGGGAACATTCGAGGTACCGAGGTTGAGGATCGAGACGTAGCCGCTGCCGCCGATCGCGGGCTGGTTGGTTGTAATCTCGCAATTGCCGTAGAGGGGCAGGTCGGTGCGGATTTGTGCTGCGACGACGAAGAAGGTCGAACGGACGCCTTTGCGCTGGGGATCGGGCAATTCCCGCACAGCGATGTCGGCGACATGGCCGACTTCGAGGGAGTCGCCGAGCAGCACGGCACTGCCGGCTTTCAGCGGGGCCATGCCGTCTTCGTGGCGAAAGAGGATTTCGATCATGCGTCCGCCGCGCTGCAGGGCGGGGTAGAGGAAGATGAAGGTAGCGAGGAACAGCGCGAGAAAGAGGATCGCGGTGAGGCCGAGGGCGAAATTCTGCGTGCGTGGCTTCATCGTCACGTGCCTGCGTCCGGGTCGTACCGGGGGCGTATTGTAGTGGCTGCGGCAGGAGGACAGAAGCGCTGCGCGGTGCGCGCGGGGGCGGCTCGGATCGGTATTCCCGGCAACGACAGCGGCGCCCCCGCCCGATATCCTGTCCGCCATGACGCGTGACGAAGTCTGCACGAAATTCATCGAGGCCGTGCCGTATCAGCTCTATCCGTTCCAGGAAGAGGCCCTGCTGACCTGGTTCGAGTGCGAAGGGGGCGTGCTGATCTGCGCGCCGACGGGCATGGGCAAGACGCTGATCGCGGAGGCGGCGATTTTCGAGGCGTTGCACACGCGGCAGCGTCTGTACTACACGACGCCGCTGATTGCGCTGACCGAGCAGAAATACCGCGAGTTTCAGGAGCGTGTCGAGCAGTGGGGTTTTCCGCGCAGCGACGTCGGCTTCATCACCGGCAACCGGCGGGAGAATCCGGACGCGCTCATTCGCGTGGTCGTGGCGGAAATTCTGCTCAACCATGTGCTGGCGACGGACCCGACGGTCGCCGACCTGGAACATCTGGGCGGCGTAGTGATGGACGAATTCCACAGCTTCAACGACTTTGAGCGCGGGGTGGTGTGGGAGCTGGCGCTCGTGCTCTTGCCGCCGACGATCCGCGTGATGCTGCTGTCCGCGACCGTTGGTAATCCCTACGACTTCGCCGACTGGCTGAAGAGCCAGCACGGGCGGCGCGTGCAGGTCGTTACGTCGACCGAACGGCGCGTGCCGCTGGAGTACCATTGGGTGGAAGACCGGCTGCTGACGGAGCAGCTTGTACACATGGTCACGAATACTGGGGATGACTACCACGCCCCGGCGCTGGTTTTTGCGTTCAATCGCGACGAATGTTGGGAGGTGGCGGAGAAACTCAAGGGTCTGGCGCTGATTTCCAAGGAGCAAAAACAGGAGCTGGAGGCTTACCTGAACGCGCATCGGGGCGATTTTGCGGAAGGCGCGGGGCCGAAGCTGGCGCAGATGCTGCAGCGCGGCGTGGGCGTACACCATGCGGGGGTGTTGCCACGCCACAAGGAGACGGTGGAGGAGCTGTTTGAGCGGAAACTGGTGCCGTTTGTGTGCTGTACGGAGACGCTGGCGGCGGGGATCAACCTGCCGGCCCGTTCGGTAGTGCTCAGTACGCTGATCAAGGGCAAGCGCGGCGAGATGAAGCTGATTCCCGCGAGCAGCGCGCACCAGATATTCGGGCGCGCCGGCCGGCCGCAATTCGACACGCAGGGTCATGTCTACGCCGTGGCACACGAGGATGATGTCAAAATCCACAAGTGGCGGAAGAAATACGAGCAGATTGACCCGCACTCGAAAGAACCGGGGATCATGCGGATGCGCAAGGAGCTGGAGCGCAAGAAACCGTCGCGGCGGAGCACGGAGCAGTACTGGAGTGAAGGTCAATTCAAGACGTTGCTGGCCGCGGGGCCGGCGAAACTCTATAGCCGGGGGATGATACCGTATTCGGTGCTGATTTTTCTGCTGACGCGCAGCGGTACACTGCACGAGGTGCGCGACTTCATCAGCAAGCGTTTCAACGGCGCCGAATTCATCGAGAAGTTTCACAAGCAGCTTGATTTCATGCTGGACAATCTCCAGGCGCTGGGATACCTGCGCCGCAGCGAGGACGGCGACCACGTCGCGCTCGACGAGTCGATCTATCGCCTGCTGAACTACCGCAGCGTGGACCCGCTGTTTGGTGATTTTCTGGCGGCACAGCTCAACCAGGCCGATTTCGACGAGAAGTTGCTGGCGCTGGAGGCGGTGCTGGAGGTGCCGGCGGCGATTTTGCGGCGCGTGCGAATTCCAGAAGATCACCCGAAGGGGCCGCTGCAACAGCAGGTGCTGGAGCCGCTGCTGATTCAGCTTGGCGTGACCGTGGCCCGGCCGGAGGCGCCGCCGGAGGAGACGCAGTCGCGCTGGGTTGATTCGTGGGAGGAGGAAGAGGAGCACCCGCCGACCTTTCCGGAGATGTTGAAGCTGGCGTTCGAAGCGCAGCTCGCGGCGCCGGAGCCGGCTTTCGTGCAGCCCAAGTGGATTGCGGGAGACGCGTTTGCGCAGGGCTGTGAGTTTTACAAGTCGGTGAAGCGGTTGAATCTGGTCAAGCAGGAGGGGCTGATTCTGCGGCACCTGCTGCGGCTGGTGATTTTGGCCGGCGAGTTTTTTCTGCGCAGCGCGGACCCGGAATACCAGCGAATCGGGGAGCTGGCGACGAGGACGTGTCAGCGCGTCGATGCCAAGTATACGAATCGGTTCCTGGCGGAAGCCCAGAGCATGCAAGAGGTGCTGAAGAAGACCTGAGGCGCAAGGCACGAGGAATCCGGCTCCGCGAGTGGGGTCCGGGTTCCTCGTGGTACACAGTCTTGTGATGTTCGAGCGAACGCGGGGCGCCGGTTAGCGGCGACCCTTCCCAACGAGCCAGCCACCGAGGACGAGCAGCAGCAGCGAGGCCGGTTCGGGGGTCATGACCAGTTGGTCCTGATGGCACTCGGTGCCCTGGGCGGTTCCGTAGAGGTTCAGGATGCGGACGTCGCCGATAGAATCGCCCCCGTTCTGCGTCGCGTCCTGATAAAACAGATCTCGCAGCGACGCATCGCCAGGCGTCCAGCTCATCGGTTCCTCGTCCTCGAGGTACCAGATAACGTGCTGGAGGGCATCAGCGCTGGCCGTGCGGAGGGCACCGCCGGCGTAGGTGTAGTTATCCAACTGGCCGGTAATAAACTGTTCATACAGATAGGCCGTACGCGTATCCAGCGGGTCGGGATCGCCGCCGCCGGCACCACCGTGGACGGCCGCTGTGTTCAGGTCAACGAAGTACGTTACACCCCACTGGAAGGTCTCCGTGGTCTCGACGCAGAAGGTCTCGAACGTGCCCGCCGGGCCGGAGCCCTGACTGACGGGTACAAACGTGAAGTCGATGGGGGTCGTGAGAAACTCGCCGCCGTTGGTGGTCCCATAGGAATCCGACAAAACGACCTTGTGCACCAGATCGGCAACGGCGGGGGGTGCGGATGCCAACAGAAGCGCAAGTACAACGATACCGATAGTTCCTGTTACTCTAGCCATGTCTTCTCCTGTGCTCCTCCTCGCGGAGCACGCACGGACGAAGCAACGCGTGTGGTTGCCGGTCCCGAAACCAATTCGGGAAGCCGGGCAACCCAACCCAAAACGCCCTATAACGGAAGCTGCGCTCCTCCCACTTCCTCTGCGGGGGGCTACCGGTGCATTCTATGGCGGGCGTACCGCGATTGCAAGAACAAAGACAATAAGTCAAGAAGAATGCTATGTCTATAGTACGGCATGTGCGGGAAGCAGCCGCGGCTGGGCGTGTTTCCGGACGGCAACCTGCCCCATAACGACGCGTCCCCCGTTACAGTCCGTTGCAAAGGACCCCTCGCCGCCGAGCACCGATCGCAAAGACGCTACGTCGGGCTCGGAGGCGCGACGCTACGTCTCGGAGGCCCGACGCTACGTCGGGCTCGGAGGCCCGACGCTACTTGTCCCGGGTTCGACGGTCGATATGATCGGACGCTGTGGAAAGCCGCTGTTGGAGGAGTCGTGTATGCCGCGGCGTGGCCGGATGTTGATCACGGCCGGACCGACGCACGAGCGCATCGATGCCGTGCGCTACCTGGCCAACCGTTCGAGCGGGCGGCTGGGCCGGCACCTGGCGGCCGCGGCC
>JAGVEP010000514.1 GCA_020058145.1 Phycisphaerae bacterium
GGCGGGTGCGGCCGGGGGCGTAGCCCGCACGGTCGCCGAAGTCCTCCATGTCATGCACATCAAGTCCGATAAGGTGCCCAACGCCGTGAGGGAAGAACAGAGCGTGCGCCGTGCGCGCTACCAGCTCGTCTGGACTGCCACGCAGCAACTCCGCTGCGACAAGCCCCTCGCAAACGACGCGGGCGGCAAGGTCGTGAACCTCCCGGTAGCGCTTGCCGGGCACGCACGCAGCCGTCGCTGCGTCGAGCGCAAGCCGCACCGTGTCGTAGAGATGCCTTTGAATGGCCGTCCAACGCCCGCCGACCGGGCAAGTCCGCGTGATATCGCTCGCGTAGCCGCCAGGCTCTTCCGCACCGGCGTCCACCAGCAGTAACGCACCGTCCTGCAACGGGTTACCGAAACCGCGCCCGTGCAGCACCTCACCCCGCACCGTCACAATCGGCGTAAAAGAAGGTGGGCACTGGTTCGCGACCAGAACCGCGGAAAACGCAGCCGCAACGTCCGCCTCGCGCCGTCCGGGTTTGGTCGCGCCGAGCGCGGCCCGGTGTGCAGCGACCGCGACGCGGGCGGCGTGACGCATCGCGACTAGTTCGTGCCCATCTTTGACGAGCCGCAACTCGATTATCGCCTTCAGTTCATCGGAATCGGCAGGCTTGAGACCCAGCTTCGCGATCCACGCCTGCGTTTCCACGGATGGCGGGGCGACGAACGCGGCGGCGGCACCGAGCAGGTGGCCGGCTCGGTCGGAATCCACTACCGCGTCGCGCGCAAGTCCTGCGGTGTGCGCGAGTTGCTCATCGCTGGGCGTCGGCCCCAGCCACAGCGGATCATCCGGGCCAGCCGGCGATCGCAGCAAGGTACAGCCAGCCACGCCATCGCTCCCCGGCTCTACGATCAGCGCCGCATGCTCGTTCGGCGGTCCGCCGAAGTAGAGGTACGTGCTGCCGGCACGAAACTCGTGCGCGTTGGTGGGGTAATTCCGCGCGGGCGCATGCCCTGCACAGACCACGAGCGGGCGACGCAAGCCGGTCGCGAGCCGAGCCCGTCGGGCACGATAGACGCCCCCGGGAGCGGTAACATGTGGCGGTGGCGTGTTGATCATGCTGGAATCACCTGAAAGCTGACTCTCGGCAACGACGTTGGGTCCTGCAACGCACGTCTGGTGGTCGCGCAACGCTGCGGCTGTTCGCGTTGCATCGTAGGCGCCCGCGTCGGCGTGGTGCAACCGGCCGATTGTCAGAATGTGCCGTGGGCACAGAAAAAATCAAAAAAAGCTACGTCGTACTTGCCAAACCTGGCGAGCGCATTTATACTATGAATGGCTCGAGTGCGCGCGGCACGTACAAGTTCCCCCCGGCTTGTCGGCCCCCGCTCGGGCTTTTTTTTGCGCGCAATTCGCCCACGGGAGCGTTCGGGGTACGTACCGCTCGCTTGTGTTCGCCGGCTCGTGATCGACGGCTACGCTGCGGAGGGGGCGAAGTCCCCGCCGAGCCAGGCGCGTGTACGCTCGTGCGAGATTCCGATCTCACACGCACTCGGGCGGGATTCCCATCCCGTGCGAGCGCGCGCGGGAAGTGATTCCCGCAGACGGGGTGCGAGAAGGGACTCTCGCGCCAGCGGTGGGCTCTCGACCTTCCGGGTATGCGCGGCGACATGAATACACCGGCCCCTGCACGGGCCGACGGCCCATCAATCCGGCCGGCCGAAGAGTCTGCCGGAAAAATCAAGAACAAAAGGTCTAGCACGGCGCTGGCGGGGAGGTACAGTGTATTATGGAGTTCGAGCGCCCGCGTCGACCGGTCGAGGCGGCAAACAGATGCATTTCGAGTCGTCATTCGCTACAAGGAGCGGTGCCGTGCGGTCTGCACGCCTAGTCCGCCATCAATCCCTGAAATTCCCGGATTGGCCCGTCGAAGCCGCCTGCCTGGTCCGGGGGGGCTGCAAATCGCGCTCGCGCGCCCCCAAACCGGCCACCCAACCCGCGGCCGGCGCCGCGGCCGATTTCACGCTCTATGGGAGCAACCAGAGTGCCGCCCGGCCAGGGCGTCGGGCGCGGCTACCTGCCTGATGAATCCGGGACGGTGCGGGACGCGCCGAATCCTGAGAGGAGAGCGCAAGCTGTGGTCAGTCACTGTTCTTCGGCTGCCGGAAACGGGTCACCGTCCCTTTTGTCCGTTTTCGTTTTGAGAAATAGGTGACTGTCCCAAATGGCATTCGAATGGCATTAAGATGGCCACCCCACCCATGGGCAGATAATTGTGAGGCACCGCCCTAGAACTTGAATGCTTCTTCGTCAAACCCGGGATTGAGCTCGACCTTGCTGAAGACATAGCTGCCCAGCAGCGCTGTCTCCGCGTGGTCCGCGTAGGAGAAGATCGCGACCGGAAGCAGCCACTCCTGGTCCAGGTGCAGGACCATCCGCGCATCGGGGAACGCGCCCGTCGGGCCATCGTAGGGCAAGTCACGCACGATCACGTAGGTGGGGCGGCCATCAACGCTGCCGATGCCGCCGTAGCGCAGATCGAGCACCCCGCGCTGCGCCGCCACGGCGTTGTAGGCTTCGAGCAGCTCAAAACTGGCGCGAAAGCCGGCCTCATCAAGCGCACGGCGGCTGGCCTTGCGGGCCTCGGGGCCGTGCATGGGCAGGAAAATGTCTTTCACGAGCAACCGTACCACCGCGCCGGCCGGCTCCACCCGGGCAAGCTTCTGGCCCTGCTCGTTAACAAAGTCGCTTTGGTCGATGTAGAGCGCCCGCCGGGCGCCCTCGGCGTTCGCCTTCCAGATCATGTAGACCGCGCGCGGGCTCTCGCGGTAACGCAACTCGACTTCCTGCACCGGCGAGAGCTTTGTGGCCAGGAGTTCCTGCTTGACGAGCACGCAACGATATTCGCGAACGGTCGCTTCATAGCGCTCCCGTCCGAGGCGGACAAGCGCCATCGGGTCGCGCTGCGCGAGGGCGCCGAGATTCTGTTGGTCCGTGATTTGCAGCGCCTCGCGTTCTACCGGGACCGGGCCCGGACTGCGGGCCGTCGCCGGGTTGCCCGTGACGATCCACGCGAGCGCCGCACCCGCGACTACCAGGACGCCGGTGACATACAGTATTTCGCGGCGGTCGGCCATGAACTGTTTCCGGGCTGTTTGCAACACACGGCGAGTGGCGGAAGTTCGTCAGTTCCGCCGCTCAGTTTATCGACACGGTCCAGGCACGCGCCAAAGTGTCTCTTCTAACCCACTGACCGGTCGTTGGTTGCACGCCGTGGGTATTAACGCGGCATTATAGACCGGTTCATTGAGGATTCAAGCTGTTTCCCCAAGCCGTCAGCTTTTGGCCGAACTCTTCCACGTCCGGCTCGAACTCCAGCGTGTGCGCCGCGGTCGCGAATGTGTAGATGTGCCCCGGCTGCACCACAATTCGCTGGAGCCATGCGACCGTGGCGGTGTTCCGGATAATCCGCTCGTGGCCGGCGAGCCACAGCCATGTTTCCGGACGCAACGACCCCGGCGCGGCACGACGTAGAATCCGATCCAGCCGCGTGGACTGGTAGAGGAATCGCGCCGTCGCGTGGGTGAGCTTCAGCCGATCGCTGGCGATGAACGCGCGCCCGGCGGGGTTGTCGGTAAACAGCGCGGGATCATCCAGCGGGAGCGGAAATTCCCGGCCCGGACACAGCGCCAGCGACGCCGCGATCTGCACGCGTCGCCACCAGCCAACATCGACCGCCGGAAACAGCCCCGGTGCGATGAGCAGCAGTTGTGCTACGCGTTCGGGGCGACGCAGTGCCCACCAGGCCGCCGGCTTGCCGCCCCAACTCACGCCGATGACGCCGAAGCGCTCGAGGCCGAATTCCCGCGTAGTCCAGTCGGCCAGCTCGTCCAGGTCGGCGAGCCAGCGTTCGGCCC
>JAGVEP010000197.1 GCA_020058145.1 Phycisphaerae bacterium
CGGGCGGGCGGCTCAGCAGTGCCGCCAGCCAGATCACGAGCGTGAGTTTGGCGATTTCCGAGGGCTGAAAACCGAATGCCAGTCCGGGGATGACGATGGCCCGCCGCGCGCCGAGCACTTCGCGTCCGATGCCCGGGATGTGGACGGCAATCAGCAGTCCAATGGACAGCGCCACGAGCAGACCGGCCCGCCAGCCCGACCAGCGTCGCTCCCAGGCGAACATCCGGTAGTCCACATGCGCCGTCACCAGCATCGCGAGAAATCCCACCAGCGCGAACACTCCCTGCCGCAGTGGCGAGTTCCACCACTGGCGCCAGTTAAACGACTTTTCTTCGAGCGTTACCGATGCGGAGTACACCATGACGACGCCGAGCATCATCAAGACGCCGGCGAGAAAGACAACCACCGGGTCGTACAGCCGCGGGCTTGTGGCACCGGCCAGGCTTGTGGCACCGGCCAGGCTTGTGGCACCGGCATCTTGCCGGTGTCCGGCCGCTTCGGGCACGGAGCTCAGCGCAGACCGCGGCATCGACTACCTCAACTTGATGGTGAGCAGCGCGAACGCCGCGAAGAGCGCGGCCAGCAACCAGAACCGCATCACCACCTGGGTTTCGTTCAGGCCGCCCAGGTGGAAGTGGTGGTGCAGCGGCGCGCAGCGGAAGATACGCTTGCCGTGGGTGGCCTTGTAGTACCCGACTTGCAACAGGACCGAGAGGGCCTCGATGACGAACACGCCACCGACGATCAGCAGCATGGGTTCCTGGCGTGTGACGATGGCGACGTAGCCCATCAGGCCCCCGAGGGGCAGCGAGCCGGTGTCGCCCATGAAGACCTGCGCGGGGTAGGCGTTGTACCACATGAAACCCAGACACGCCCCGACGACCGCGCCGCACAAAACGGCCAGCTCGTCTGCCCGAAAGATGTAAGGAAACAGGAGTTTGTCGGCCACCTCCCGCGTTCCGACCACGTACGCAAACACCATAAACGCGAACGCGGTCACCACCATACAGCCGCTGGCCAAGCCGTCCATGCCGTCGGTCAGATTGACGGCATTGGAAGTCCCGGCGATGACCACGATGGCGATCACGATGAACGCCCCGGTCGGCAACGCCAGCGTGTGCTTGTAAAACGGAATCGTCAGCACGTTGTAGTTGGCCCGGTAGTGGGCCTCGAGATCGGCTCCCCACCGCGCGTCGTCGAGATTCGCCTGCCCGAAACGGTAGATGAACAGCGCCAGCAACACGCCGAGTGCGATCTGAAAGACCAGCTTCTCCCACATCCGCAGCCCGTCGCGCGAACCGCCGCGGCGTTTGAAGGTCAACTTCAGCCAATCGTCCACACCCCCCAGCGCCGCCAGCCACACCAGGCAAAACAGCCCCAGGATGATGTAGAAATTGCAGATGTCGGCCAGCAATAACACCGTGACCAGAATCGCGACGGCGATCAGCGCGCCCCCCATCGTGGGCGTGTTCGTCTTGTCTTTGGTCGCGCGGTTGAGCGCCTCGTGGTCGAACTGGGGCTGGTCGCCGATCTTCAGCCGGACGAGCGTGCGGATCACGGTCGGGCCCAGTGCCCAGACCACGAAGAACCCCAGCAGCATGGCGAGCGTGGCCCGAAAAATCGGACTCTCCGGCGCATAGCCCCTGAGCTTGCCCCCCAGCGCCGAAAGATACCAGAGGTACAGCATCGCTCGCCCAATCTATATAGACAACCTCAGGAACGCCGGGCGCCGGTGGGGCTTGTGGGCGTGCCTGGGTCAGTTGACCGCGGAGGCCGTCAGCCGTTCGCGCAGCGGCTCGATCAAACGCTCCAGTGCGACCGCCCGCGACGCCTTGAGCAGCACTACGTCGCCGGGGTGCACGCTGCCTGCCAGCCATTCCAGGCACTCGGCCACCGTTTCGCAGCGTTCGACCGCCGGACCAAAGAGGCCGCCTTGGGTCAACTCCGCGTGCATCACGCCGGCTGCCGGGCCGATCAGCACGACGCGGTCCACGCCGCCGACCCGCAACTGCGCGGCCACCTTGCGGTGCAGCTCCGCCGACTGCGCCCCCAGCTCGCGCATCTCGCCAAAGACGGCCACGCGCTGCCCGCGGCACGGCATCTGCTTCAACACTTCGATCGCCGCGGCGGAACTCTGCGGGTTCGCGTTGTACGCGTCGTTGACCACCGTGACGCCGCCAAACTCCAAAATCTCATTGCGCATCGGCGGCGCGACAAAGCTCTCCAACCGGACGGCCGCCTCGCCATAGTCGAAGCCCAACCGCCGCGCGATCGTGACCGCCCCGGCGGCGTTGACCGCGTTGTGCTCGCCGACCAGCCGCAGGCGGAACGGGAACCGCTCATTCAGCTTGAAACGCAGCCACGGAGCTTCATAAACCGGCTCGGTCAGCCGCACGTCGGCCTCCAGGCTGCGACCAAACGTCGTCACGTGTACGCAATTGGGCGGCAGATACCGCCGGATCGCTGGCGGCTCGATGTTAACCGCCGCAAAACCCTTGCCGCGTAGCTTCTCCAGGATCGCGCACTCCTCCGCGGCGACACCCTCGAGGCTCCCCAGGCCCTCGAGATGCTCCTCGCCCAGACAGGTAATGACCACCATGTCGGGTTCGACGATCGAACCCAAGGCGGCGATTTCGCCCGGGGCGTTGGTGCCGATCTCGACGACCAGGTACTCGTCACCCTGCTCGGCTGACAGCAGCGTCAGCGGAACCCCAATGTTGTTGTTGTAGCTCTTCGGCGAGCAGCGGCCGCGCAGCCGACCGCTGAGAATATGGTGAATCATCGCCTTGGCCGTCGTCTTGCCGTTGCTGCCGACGACGGCGATAACCGTCGCCGCCGCCTGGCGCCGGTGGTAGGCGGCCAAGCGCCCCAGGGCCGCAATCGTGTCCTGCACCTCGATCAGCACAGCCTGCCGCGGCAGCGCCACATCCGAAACACGCAGTTGCTCGGCCACGGCCTGCGCCTGGGCCGCCGCCACGACGACCGCGACGGCTCCACGCTTGAGGGCCGCGACGGCGAAATCGTGCCCGTCAAAGCGCGGACCACGCAGGGCGATGAACAAGTCGCTGGCCGCCACGCTCCGCGAGTCAGTGGACACGCCGGCAACGCTGACCGTCGGTAGCTCGCCCCACGGACGGCCCTGGATGGCCTGCACAACCTCGGCAAGTGTTAGTTTGATCACCGGCTAACTGCCTCCCTGCCCGTTCGCCACGTCGCTCCTATCCGCTGGTCCTGCGCAAGTCCGCCGCCGCCTGAATCGCCACCTCGATGTCGTCAAAGTGTATCCGGCGGTCACCAATGATCTGATAATCCTCGTGCCCCTTGCCGGCGATGAGTACGACATCTCCCGCACTGGCCGCGGCCAGGGCCGCCCGAATCGCCAGCGCGCGGTCCGGCTCGACGGTCAGGCGGGTCCGCGCGTCGGCGTCAAAACCCACCAGAATCTCGTCAATAATCGCGCGCGGCTCCTCGCTGCGCGGGTTGTCGCTCGTCACCACGATACGGTCGGCCCATTCGCCGGCCACGCGGGCCATCCGCGGCCGTTTCGTCCGGTCCCGATCGCCGCCACAGCCGAAAACCACGGTCAGTTGGCAGCGCGTCAGCGGCTTGACCGCACTCAGCACGTTCCGCAGGGCATCATCCGTATGCGCATAATCCACGAAAATGTCAGCGCTGTGCTCGCAGGGCACGCGCTGCAGCCGCCCGGGCACATTGCGCACCGCC
>JAGVEP010000516.1 GCA_020058145.1 Phycisphaerae bacterium
CAGGCCCTAAACCACCCGCGAGTGTACGGAGGAGTCCGATTCTTTGTGAGTACCCGTTCATTCGCGACCGCCGCGAAAAATGGCAAAAGTCGAGGTTAGAAACAGCACATAAGCTGGGTGGAGTGGGCGTCTCGCCCGCGCCGCGGGCGGCCAAGATGGCCACCCCACCCATGCGCTGATAATTGTGAGGCACTACACTACTTAGTCCGCCGAACCACCAGGACTCCGTCCGCAGCGGCAACATACAGCGCCCCCGCCCCGCTGATTGTCAGCGCTTCCAGCGGCTGCGGCAGCCCGGCTGCGAATAGCTCCGCCGGGTCGGGCGCCGTGCCGTCCGCAGAGATGGCCAAGCGCCGGATGCGGCCGTCGTCAGCCGTGCCATAGAACAGTTGGTCCAGCGTCTCGACGCCGTACTTCGTGCTCGGGTTAAACGACAGCCCCGTGAGCAGGCGCGCCGATTCGGCGACCGGATCGGCGTAATCCGCAGTACTGGCCACAAAAGCCAGCTCCCCGTCGTCGTCCGCGAACCCCACGACCGCGGGCCAGCCGTAGTTCCTGGCCGCCTGCACGCGATTGACCTCGGAGGTGCTGTGCGCATTGCGGTCGAGCACGAACGGCACGCCGGTCTCGGGGTGAAACGTCAGGCTACAGGGGTTGCACAGTCCACGCGCGTAGATGGCTGACCCCGCTGTCGGGTTGTCGGCCGGCACGGTGCCGTCATCGTGGTAGCGGAGGATCTTCCCAAGTGGTGAATCGGCGACCTGCGCGGCGTTGAAGTCCTCGGTATCGCCGAGACCGACGTAAAGTGTCCCATCCGGGGTAAAGCCGAGACCGCCGCCAATGCGGAGCGTGCCTGCACCGACGGGTAGCGCAGCCACGAACACCTCGCCGCCCGAAGCTACGTCGCCGGACGCGGAAAAATATACGACGCGCTGATCGACGATCGCCAGTGGATCACTCGTCGAGGAACCTGTATCGGAGCGGGAATAGAAGGCATAGACGCGCCCGTTCGCGCTGAACCTGGGGTGCAGGGCGAGACCGAGCAGCCCGCGGTCACCAGCGGAATTCACGGGCACCGTCGCAAACGGGGCGTCCAGTAGCTGCCCGTCCTTGATGACGCGGATCCACCCGGTCTCCCGCTCGGCATAGAACACGCGACCGTCGCCGTCCCCGGCGATGGCGAGCGCCGACAGCGAGGGCGTACCCGTGACAAGGTACTCCGCCCGCAGCCCGTTCGCCACGTCGATGGGCGCGGGCCACGATTCCCGCCCCGGGGTGCAACCGACGATCATAAAAGCCACGCTACCGACCAACAGCGCCCGCCGCGCACACTCTGCCAAGTCCGGCATGTCGACCTCCACGGATTTCCAACCGCACGTTGGTGCCGCAGAATCCTACTCGCCCGATGAATGGGCGCACAATGGCCGTCCCTGGGAAGGACGCGGCTCCCCGCGACCCCAGCCCTGGCGTTACTTCAGCCCCTCGAGCTCGGCGCGCAGCGCCAAGCGTGCCCGCCGAAGCAAGCACCGTACGGACTCCACGGTAGTATCCAGGACCGCAGCGATCTGTTCGTAGGAGCAGTCTTCGTATTCGAACAGCGTCAGCGCGATTCGCTGGCTGAGCGGCAGCGTGTGGACCGCCGCAGACACCTGGTACCGCAATTCGTCCTGCGAGACCTGCTGCTCAGGTCCAGGTTCCCGACGGTCTGGCGGCTCGCCCGGCCCTTCGGGAAGGGTGGGGGTTCTCCCGCGCACGGCCCGCTGTTTCAGATAATTCAGAGTCGTATTCGTCGCGATTCGGTACAGCCAGGTGGATACTTTTGCGGTGGGGCGGAACTGGTCCGCGTTTTTTAGCGCCAGCAGGAAAACGTCCTGGGTCAGATCTTCAACCACGCGACGATCACGGACCAAACGCGTGATATAACCAGCGATCCGGCCCCGGTTGCGGTCCACCAGCGCCGCCGCCGCATCGCGGGCGCCCGCAGCCGCGAGCAGCATGAGTTGCGTATCCACGTCGGCCGTCGGGTGCATGCGCTGACCACTCCGCGCCGCCGCAGAGCGGCGCGGTACACTCGCCGTCGGATCAGCCGGACTCACACGGCTCCTACGGGGCCCCGCCATGACACCCATCCTGGGAGGTCAACTACGACTCCGCCCAACGTCATCCATAATACTAGGTGGCGTGTCAATGGAGGGCAATGGCGCCCCATATGCGGGAAAACCCTAATCCGGAGGGCGAAACCACAGTCTGGAAGCCTGTGCCACAGGTGTGGGATGGGCTCTAAAGCAACTCGTCGATTTCCGCCGGCCGCGTGATTCGCAGCGCTCGTTGGTTGTGCAACTGCCCCGGCAGGCCGGCATATTTGTTGCGGCCCTCCACCTGGAGGATCAGTTCCTCGCTGACTTGCTTGTCAAGCTGAATGATGTCACCCGGACGAAGGCTGCGCAGCTCGCTGAGGCTGATGCTGGCCCGGCCGAGGTAGGTGGTGAGGTGGACTCGCGCCCGGCTCAGGTTGCGGACGATCCGCTGGCGGACTTTCTCGGTGGTCCCCTTGCGCACGCTGCCGAACCACGACTGCGTCGCCAGTCTGCTGAGTATGGACTCGATCGTATTGAACGGGATGCAGATGCTCATCGTCCCCGCACATTTCCCCATTTTGATCTCGAACGTGATGAGGACAACCACCTCGGTAGGGGCGACAATATGGACCAACCGGGGATTGTTTTCCGTCTCGACAATCTCGAACTTGGCCTCGGCGAGGTTATGCCAAACTTCCGACAGATGTTCGAGCGCCCGAGTAACCAGCCGTCGGATAAGCCGCCATTCGATGGCGGTCAGCGGGCGCTGGGGGATGTACGCATCTGAACTGCTCCCGCCCAGCAGCCGGTCGATGATCGGAAAAGCAATCAGCGGGCTGATCTCCAGGCACATCTTTCCTTCCAGCGGCGGGGCCTGGACGATCACGAAGCTGGTCGGATTCGGGAGCGAATGGAGGAACTCGCCGTAGGTGAGCTGTTCGACCCCAACGACACGAACCTCGACGATCGTGCGCAGAAAACCAGAGAGCGTCGCGCCGAAGTTGCGCGCGAAGCTGTCATGGATCGCGCTGAGAGCGCGAATATGGTCCTTGCTGACGCGCTCGGGGCGCTCGAAGTCGTAATCCGTGACTTCAAGCTGCACACGCGGCGCGTCCACCGACTCAGGCCGCGGCGCGGCTGCGGGCGGGGCGGCGGTGAGACTCGACACCCCGCCGTCGGCCTCGGTCGCGACCGCTGCCAGCAGGGCATCGATCTCGTTGTGGTCGAGCATGTCGCTCATCTACCCACGCTATCGGAAGTTGTGGCGGCGGGGTTTGAACGCAAAAGCTGCGCGTGCCCCACGCCGCGGCGGGCCGGCGCGATATGGAGCTACAATGGCCGCATGGAGATCGACCTCGCGCAACTGCCCATCCCTGACTGGGACTTCAATTGCCCGTCCTGCGCCTATCCGCTGCGCGGGTTGCCGGCCCACCGCTGCCCGGAATGCGGCACGCCGTTCGATATCCGTGACCTGGTGCGACCCTGGACGCGCCTGCGCCCGCCGCGCTTCACGGGCAGCGAGCTGCCGCTGCCGGACTTTGGGTCAGCCTGCACGCAATGCCACGGACCGCTGACGGGAGCCGTTCGTTGGGCCTGTCCGCACTGCGGCGCCGCGTTCGATCCCGAAACCTGGCGACCAGCGTCAGAGTGGTTCATCGTAGACAATGCACTGGCCGGCGGTGTGCCGATCCCGCTTGTGCAAACCCTCCTCGCGAGCGAATACGTGCCACACGCCCCGGCGGACGAAAAGACCGCCTTCGAAATCTTCGGCGGGCAGAGCATAACGATCACCCGGCTGCGGGTGCCGCGGGAGTTCTATTTTGAGGTCCTGTGGTTGCTGCGCCAGGCCCGGCTGGATATCGCCGCCGCCCGCGCCGCCGCCCGGCGGGTCCAATGGCGTTGTCGGCGCTGCGGAGCACGCAATCCCGGGCACTTCGAGGTGTGCTGGAACTGCCAGGAGCACGCCGCACCGCCGGCTACGTAGCGTCTCTCGGACTGGTGCGGCTGCGTTTTGCGGGTTCGTCCGCTGCGCCCAGAATGTAGGGTGGGCATCGCCCACCATTTGACTACGGGCGCCCGCCGACGAACCGTCACAGGCAGCCGCCGTTCATGAGGCAGTTCACAAACGGATCTATGTCGTCGAAGTCCACGACGCCGTCTCCGTTGCAGTCGCCGTTCAGAGGGTCACAGTTCGGGTACGCCGCCGCGTAGCCCGCCGGATCGGATAGCGCCAACACGAAAGGACTGATGTCGTCAAAGTCGACGCCGCCACTGCAATCCACGTCGCCAACGGCGCAGTCGAGTCCCCAACGGGCCCAATGGGCCGAGACGCTGCCGCCTGCGAGGTTAAAGTCGCCCCCGACGACCAGCTCATTTCGAAAGACAGTTAGGGCGTTCACGGGCGCATTGAGCCCGTCGCCGAGCGGTTGCCACGTCGCGCCGTTCCATCGGGCGATGAAATACGCACTTTGCCCGCCTGCGATCAGGAAGTAGCCGCCCGCAATCAGGTCGGCGTCATAGACCGTCAGAGCATAGACCGGTGAGTCCATGCCGCCGCCGAGCGCGGACCAGGCGGCGCCGTCCCAGCGCGCGACGTAGCTCCCGGCGGGCAAGTAGAAGTTCCCGCCCGCGACCAACTGCCCGCCATGCACGACGAGCGTGTGCACCGCGCCGTACAACCCGTCGCCCAGCGGCTGCCAGGCATTTCCGTCCCACGCCGCGACGCGGCTGGCGGGCTGGCCGCCAGCGGCAGTAAACAGCCCGCCCACAATCAACGTGCCGTCCAGGACGGCTAGCGCCCGCACTTCGTTGTCTGTGCCGTCGCCGAGCGGCTGCCAAATTGCCCCGTTCCAGCGGGCGATGTGATGAGCGGGCTGTCCGCCGGCGGCCGAAAACCAGCCGCCCGCGATCAACTCGCCGTTGTAGACGGCCAGCGCGAAAACCCATCCATTCACGCCGCTCCCCAGCGACTGCCAAGCCACGCCGTCCCAGCGCGCAATGCGATTTACCGGCAGTCCGCCGGCCGTGTTGAAATAACCACCCGCGATCACCTCGCCGTTGTAGACGGTCAGGGCCAGGACCGTGTTGTCCATGCCGCTGCCCAGCGGTTGCCAGTTCAGCCCGTCCCAACGCGCGATGCGCACCGCGGACTGGGCACCGGCGTGCGTGAAGACGCCCCCCGCGATCAACTGCTCGTCCAGCACGGTCAGGGCATAGATCGACCCCGCCAGGCCCGTGCCGAGCGGCTGCCAGGCGGCGCCGTTCCAACGCGCCACGTTCTTTGCCGCCCCGCCGCCGGCGATCAACCCGCCCTCGTAGCTGGTCAGAGCATTCACGTCGTTGTTCATTCCGCTGCCCAGCGGTCGCCAAACCGCCCCATCCCACCGCGCGATGCACAGGGCGGGTTGTCCGCCGGCGGTCGTGAAAAACCCGGCGGCAACCAATTCGCCGCCATAGGCGCCCACCGCCAAGACGTAGTCGCTCATCCCGCTGCCGAGGGGTTGCCAGGCGGCACCATCCCAACGGGCGATACGATTGGCGGCCTGCCCGCCCGCGACGGTGAAAAATCCGCCGGCGATCAACTCGCCATTGTAGGCCCCCAAAGCGAATACCCGGGAGTTCATCCCGCTGCCGAGCGTCTGCCAGCCGGCCCCGTCCCAGCGGGCGATGTAGCCCACCGCCTGGCCGCCGGCCGTGGTGAACCAGCCGCCCGCGACGAGTTCCTGGCCATGGACGGTCAACGCACGCACGTCGTTGTTCATTCCGCTACCAAGAGCCTGCCAGGTTGCGCCGTTCCAACGAGCGATACGGTTCGCGGGCAGTGCGCCCACCATCGTAAAGGCACCGCCCGCCACCAGCTCGTCGTTGTATACCGCGAGCGCGTTGACGTACCCGTTGATGTAGATTTCCACGCCCAACGGGTGCCAGGCGGCGCCATCCCAGCGGGCAATGCGGTACGCGGTTTGCCCGCCGGCCGTCCCAAACTCGCCCGCCGCGATTAGCTCGCCGTTGTACACGGCCAAGGCGTTGACGCGGCCGGTCACTCCGCCGGCCAGCGGCTGCCAGGCGGTCCCGTCCCAGGCGGCGATCCTGCTGGCCAGCGTTTCCCCGGCCAGCGTGAAATCGCCGCCGACCACCAGCAGCGCCGGTTGCGGGCCGTTCCCGTCGGGGTCCCACGTGGTTGCGGCGTAGACGGAGGCATTCACGCCGGGCAACCCCTGCTCGGGTCCGCTCAGCCAGGTTTGAGGACACTGTGCGTTGAGTAACGACGGGTACTGGGTTACACACAGCCATGCGATGAGCAACAGTGAGTGGCGACCGAGCCGGGCCATGATCCATCTCCTTCTGCCAGCGTTTCGGCGGCAAATCAAGCGACCCGCGACCCGCTTCACGGGCACGCCGGGCAGTTACCGGCGAGACACGCCACGAACGGATTTATGTCGTCGAAGTTCACCAGGCCGTCGCAATTGATGTCCCCGCGGGCGCCGCGGACGTTCACGGCGACGGTATATTCGGTGACGTGTGTGTTGACCGAGCAGTTGACGTAGGCGGCATCGGTGACCACGAGCCGCAGCGTGTACGCACACGTCGGGAGGTTGCTCACGTCCCAGTTTCCGAGCACGCCGTTGATGACGGGCGCGTTGCCGCTCGCGCCGGGGACCTGCACCCAGGTATGAGCGGCGGCGCCAGTGCCGCCGGTGTACTGGAGCGCCCAGCTCGTCAAATGGGCGTCATTCGCCGTGCCGCGCACCTGCACGACCCCGTTGAGGTGCTCGCAGGAGAGTGGGGCGGTGATCGTCGCGACGGGTGCGGTGTTGTCGAGGACGAAATCGACGAAAGCGTCATTGAGCAGACCGCAGGTATCGACCGCCTGCACACGAATCCGGTAGTTTCCGTCCGGCGGGACGGGCACGGCGAGCGTGTTCCACGAAGCGAGTGGGTCGGTAATGACCTGGGTGTTGTACTGCGGATGGGCCGGGTCAACCGGTGCGTACGCCCCGCCCGCCACGGGTTTCCAGTTTACGCTGTAATGGTCAAAGCAGCCGGTTGAATCGTGCGCCGTGCCATCGATGCAGATCGCCCCGCCCAGGATTGCGCCGGCGGCCGGGCTGCGGATCACGGGGTCCGCCAGATTGCGGTGGATAATGACCACCGTGACGGCCTCGTTTATCAGGCCGCACGCGTTGTATACGGTCAGCTTGAGGAAGTAAAAACCGTCCGCGATGGCAGCCGTATTCCAGGTGTAAAGCGCCCCGTTGGAGGTACACTGCGGCGTGTCAGCGTCAGCGATGAAAGTCCAGTCGTCGCCGCCGCCCACGGGCAGGTAGTGCAACGTGTCGTGGTCGTAGTCGCCGTCGTCCTCACACGCGCGGCCGCGCACCGACACGGAATTGTCGCACTCGCAGGTCTCGTAGGCCGGCACACTGATTTCGGCGATCGGGGGCGTCAGGTCCGAGAAGAACGTCAGATCGTCGATCGCTTCGAAAGTGCTGTTGGCGCCCTGCACCTCGATGCGGCGGATATTGGTGCTCGCTGAGGTCACAGTCACGCGGCGGTGAACCCCGACGTCACCGGCGCCCGCGGGTGGGACGACGACTGGGAATGAGTCAATCAAGCCCGCGCCGTTCACCGTGCTGTAGTAGCGGATGGTGTAGGTTGTCGCCCAGTCGCCCAGCGTGAAGCTGATTTCGCTGTGGGCTTGGGCAAAAACCATTCGCAAATAGTCGACACTGAAGCTCGGACAGCCCTGGTCGATCTTGATGCACTTGGTCCCGGAGGACGTGCCATTCGGCGGGCTGTAGATGCGCATGTAGAGCGTCGGGTTGTTGCCGCACGTTTGCGTCTGCACGGAAAACGTCACGCCGTCGTACTGGTTCGTGACCGCGGTGTTGACCGCGAGGTTTTCAAAGTCGATCGTGCACTGGGCCTCGGCGGACGCAACGCCGGCCACGAGCAAGGCAGGGACGATCCAAACAAGTGCATAGCGGGTAGACACGGCTGGCTCCTTTCTGGAGGTTTGATCTGGACGCCGCAGGGCTCAAGTCCCGCGGCTCCAACGGAATAAACCGCGAAATTGCGGCGCGCGCCCGACGGGGCCTCGAAAAAAGGACCAACCCCAACGCGTTTTTCGGCGCGAGCGGACAAATTGCTGGAATACGTGCGGGGCGCCAGGCTAAACTGGGGTCTGCGAGGCGGGCCGGAGTCGTGCAGGACCGGGCGATGGGCGCTGAACAAGATGCTCTTGCGCTGGTGCAAGCCGCCGTGGGCGGTGACGCGGCGGCGCTGAAGATGTTGCTGCTGAGCGGCCATGGGCGGTTGTGCGCCTATGTCGAACGGAGAATCCCGGCCGACCTGCGCGGGCTCATCGAACCCGAGGATGTCACGCAGGAGGCCTATATCCAGGTCTTTCAGCACATTCGCGGCTTTCGCGCAACCCACGCGGACGCATTCGCACGCTGGACCGCGACCATCGCCTTGCGAAAGCTGCGTAACACAATCACAGGGCAGCGCGCTGCCAAGCGCGGCGGCGGGAAGGGCCGGGCCGCGTATCAACCCACGACGGAGGACTCGATGGTGAGCCTGCTCGACCTGGTGGCGGCCCCCGGACGGACCCCGAGCCGGGTCCTGGCCCGCCGCGACGCCGTCGGCGCGATGCAGATGGCACTGGCGGGCATTCCGGAGCACTACCGCCAGGCGGTGTGGCTTGTGTATATCGAAGGCTGCCCGGTCGCGGTGGCGGCGGCACAACTCGGCAAGACCGAGCGGGCCATCCACGGGCTGTGCCGAAGTGCGCTCAAGCTGCTGCGTGAGCGTCTGGGTAGCGCGTCGCAATTTCTCAGCTCGACTGAGTAGCGGTCGCGGCGCGGTTTTGCTGGGCGCGCTGCCGCAATTCGTGGTTAGAGAAGCAGGGAATCGAGCCTGCCAGCCGTGCATGGCACGGACCGTAACGGCGTGAGGCGGCGTATGCCGGCAAACGAGGCGCAGCCCCTGGAATCCGTGGATCCCGCGACGCGCGTCGCGGAGATCGTTGCGGGCACGATTCGGCGTCGTGAGTCGGGCGAAGAGTTATCGGACGACAGCGTAATCACCGCCCATCGCGACTTGATGCCGGCTCTGGGCGAGCGGCTCCGCGTGCTGCGGTTGCTCGAGCAGGCTGAGCTCGGCCTCGGGAGCGACAGCGGCTTGTCTTCCAGGTCCGCGGTCGAGCTCGCCGCCAGCCCCTGGGCGCGGGGCTTCGATGCAGACGCTTTACCGGGGTACGAAATCACGCGTGAGGTCCAGCGCGGCGGACAAGGGGTGATCTACGAGGCCGTTCAGAAGAGCACCAAGCGGTTGGTAGCCATCAAGGTGTTGAGCGGCGGACGCCTCGCGAGCTCGCAGGGCTGGGCGCGCTTCGAGCGCGAAGTCGAGATTCTGGCTCGCCTGCGGCACCCCAACATTGTCGCGATTCACGAAAGCGGGGTACTCGGGACCAGCGCGTACTTCGTGATGGACTACATCGCGGGGCAATCGCTGGACGAGTGGATCGCCCAGCACGGCGGACCAGGTGACACGGCGACGCTCGGCGCTGCTTTGCGCCTGTTCATCAAGATCTGCGAGGCGGTGAACGCCGCGCATCTGTTGGGCGTAATTCACCGCGACCTCAAACCGAGCAACATTCGGATTGACCCCGCGGGGGAACCGCGCGTACTCGACTTCGGTCTCGCCAAACTGGTCGCGGAAGAATCCGACGACTCAGCGGGCCTTCCGGCCCTGACGGTCACCGGTCAATTCGTCGGGTCGTTACCCTGGGCCAGCCCCGAGCAAGCGGAGGGCAGCCAGGACAAGGTCGATATACGCACAGACGTCTATTCCCTGGGCGTGATCCTCTACCAGATGCTCACCGGGCAGTTTCCCTACCCGGTCAGCGGCCGCATGCGCGACGTGGTCCACAATATCGTGCACGTTGAGGCGGTCCGCCCGCGCGCCTTGCGCCGTGAAATCGGCGACGAGGTGGAGACGATCGTGTTGCGCTGCCTGCAAAAGGAGCCAGCACGCCGTTACCAAAGTGCCGGCGAGCTGGCCCGCGACGTGGCCCGCTATCTGGCCGGGGAGCCCATCGAGGCCAAGCGCGATAGCGGCTGGTACGTCCTGCGAAAGACGCTGTGGCGTCACCGGGTGCCCGTTGCCCTGGCCGCTGCCGTCGGCCTGGTCGTCACGGTCTCGGCCGCCGCGCTCCTGGTCATGTACGGCGAGCAGGGGCGGTTGCTCGCGCAGGCGCAGCGGCAGACACGGAACGCCGAGCGCACCCGCGAACTGTTGCAGCGGACACTCGACGAGGTCACACAGATCGGCCAGGGCGCCGACGTGACCCTGAAACGGGCGCTGTTGAGTGAGCTGGCGCGGTCCGTTGGACCGGACATGACGGACCAACCGGAAGTCGAAGCCATCGTCCGTGACGCGCTCGGCCGAACGTATCAGCGCCTGGGTCTGTACGAAGAGGCCGAGCCGCACCTGCGCGCGGCCCTGGCGCTGCGGGTCCGGCTCTACGGCCATGAGAATCTGGAGGTGTCCGCCAGTCTGCACAACCTGGCTGAGCTGCGCAAAGACCGGACGCAGCACGCGGAAGCCGAGAGCTTGTTCCGGGAGGCGCTGGCGATTCGTAAGAAATTGCTGGGGCCCGAACATGAGGACGTCGCGGCGACGCTCTACAGTCTCGGCGATGCCTTACAGAGCCAAGGCAAGCTGGCCGAGGCCGAGCCTCTGCATCGCCAAGCGCTGGCGCTGTTTCGCAAGTTGCGTGGCGATGAGCATCCGGATGTCGCCCACTGCCTCACGGGCCTCGGACTCTTGCTGACCAACCGGGAGGATTATCGCGCCGCCGAGACGTACCTCCGGGATGCGCTGGCGATGTACCGCCGCCTGCTCGGCGCGGCGCACCCCGACATTGCCAGCAGCGCGATCAACCTGGCCAAGCTGTTGCACATTTTGGGGGACTACGCGGCGGCCGATGCGCTCTTCCGCGAGGGCATCGCGACCTACCGGAAGCTGCTGGGGGATCAGCATGACAATGTCGCCTGGGGTCTACACCGCTACGCGCTGCTGTTGCAATCAGAAGGTGAGTACGCGCAAGCCGAGGGGGCGGCGCGCGAAGCGCTGGCCATCTACCGCAAGACTCTGGGCGACGACGACCCATACGTAGCGCGGACCCTTAACAGCCTGGGCACGATTCTGCTGGACATGGGCGACTATGCCGCGGCTGAGCCGTTGTTCCAGGAAGCGCTGGGCATCTGGCAGCGGCAACCGGGGCCGGAGCACCCGCCGGCAGCGTGGAATCTGAACCGCGTGGGCGAACTGCGACAATTGGCGGGCGACGACGCGGCCGCCGAGCCGCTGCTCCGCGCCGCCCTGGCGAGCCGCGGGCAGCGCAGCCATATCGAGCACGGGTACGTTGTCCGCACGCTGAACAGCCTGGCCGCGCTGCTCGCGAAGCGCGGCGACTACGCTGAGGCCGAAGTGCTGCTGCGCGAAGCGCTCGGTTTTCGTCGCAACCTCCTGGGTGCTGAGCACCCCGAAGTCGCGGACAGCCTGAGCCGCCTCGGGGAAATCCTGCATCTGGAAGGGCAGGATGTGGACGCCGAACCGCTCCTGGAACAAAGCTGCCAAACGCTGCTCAAGATTTTGGGTGCCCAGCATCCACAAACGGCCGTGGCCCTGCGTCGCCTGCGCGAGTGTCAGGCGACCCGCCCGTAGTCCGAGACGGGGAAGTACCTTGCTTTCCGTGCGCGGCGTCCTGCCCGGCCGCTACGGGGTGGTGCGGGCGTCTCGCCTGCTCCGCCGTCGGACTCGGAGGTCCGACGCTACTCGGCCGGTACGGAGCCCGGCCGCTACGGGGTGGTGCGGGCGTCTCGCCCGCTCCGCCGTCGGACTCGGAGGTCCGACGCTACTCGGCCGGTACGGAGCCCGGCCGCTACGTCGCGCGCTCACGGCTCTGGGTCGGGGCATACCGCGGCGACACGGCCCGGTAGGGTCGCCCGAATAGCCTCTTAAAGAGGATGATTTCCCCCATGTCATTGCCTTCGAGCCGGTGTCCAAGCCACTGCAAGAAATACCCGCCGGCCAGCAACGCCGCCGGCCGCCACCAGAGGTCCCACCGCCACTGATAGAGTTGCACACCCGCCACTACGACGGCGGCGATGGTGGCGGGAATCCCCACGTAGTGCAGGGCACGCGACGCCGGGAGTTGGTGTCGCTCAAACCAATTGCGAAGCCAGAATGGCCGAGCAGCAGACATGACGGGATCATAACGCTCCCCGCCGGGCCGGCAATCCTCCGGCCGCGGCAACAGTTGCGCCCGCGGCCCTCCGATAGATATCAAGACGGAGACCGCTCATGATCGTGACTCTCGACGGCCGCCGCGTCGACGCGACCCTCACCACCGGCGTTACGCTGCACGACCTGATCGAGCACGTCCGCAGCACGCATTTGCCCGACCGGCTGGTCGTTTCCGTGGCGGTGGACGGAAAGGTGTTGGACGACGCGGCACTGACGACCGAGCTCAGCGCGCCCGTGAATCCGAGCGCCCAGGTCGACCTCGAATCGGCGGACCGCGCCGCGCTGGTCGCCACCACCTTGCACGGGCTCGCACAGGAGTTCGAGCACGCCGACAGCGGGCTCGCCGCAACGGCCGACCGCCTCAGTGCAGGCCAGGCGGCGGCCATCAGCGACGTCGGCGAATTCGTGCGGCTATGGCACACGGCGTATCGGGCGCTGGCGCAGTGCAGCGAGCTGCTGCGCTGCGACCTGACGGCTTGTCGCTACAACGGCGGCACGGTGCGGGACAGCCTCGCCGAGATGGTCGACAAGCTGACCCAGGTGCGTGACGCCCTGGAAGCAGGCGACGTGGTCCTTCAGGCGGACCTGGTGCGCTATGAACTGCCGGTGCTGGCCACGACCTGGCAGGAGCTGCTGACCGAGCTGGCGTCACAGATCGAGGCGGAGAAGTAGGCGTCACTCCGCTCCCTTACGGTCGCGGCTCTGACTGCCCGCCGTGCCTCGTTGCCTCGTTGCCTTACCCCCGCTATTCCACTTCCAGCGACAACAAGTACTCCTGCAACGCCTTTCGCTTGTGCTCTTCCTGATCCCGAGCGGCGGCGACCTGTTTGCCCAGGTCGGCGATGCGGGCATCTACCTCGTCGAATGACTTGAGCTGGCGCTGGTACGCGTCCGTGTTCTTATCCAGCGTCTTGAGGTTCTCGCGAATGCGGCCTTGCTCGGCGACCGCTTCCTGACGCTGCTGCTCCAGCCGGGTTCGTTGCCGCGTGACCGTGTCCAACTCAGTCCGCAACGCGACAACTCGCTCCAGTGCCTCCTTGACCTTGGGTGAAATCACCTTCGCGCGCAGGAAGATGCGGATGTCGTCGAGCCCGATTTCGCTCAGCACCACCGACTGGTCCGCGACGCGCTCCAGCTTGACCGGATAGGACGCGGTCTTGCCGGCTGCCGCCGTCGTCTTGAACCGCAGCAGATTCTGCGTCCGCTCGAACGGCTCTTTCGGTTCGAGGAGCTTCCAGTCCTCGCTGTAGGGCTGCTCGATGATCACCGTGCGGTCTTTGTCGGCCTTGTTCTTGATCTGGTATTCGCGGGCGTCCACGTACTTGTGCCGATGCCACAGCGTGCCCTTGGCGATCCGCAGGCTGACCAGTTCCTCCGGCTGCGGCTGCTGCTTGGTCAGGATTTCCGTCGACAGGTCGAGCGCGTAAGCGACCAGCCGCTTCTCGTCCGGCTTCAGATCGGGCAGTTTCGCGTCGCCGGCATAGAGGTTGTCATCGAAGACCGTGACGGGGCCCTGCATCAGGTTCAGCCCGGTCGTGTTCTTGAGTTCGAGCCCGTTGAGCGGGTATTTCGGGTGCGTGCCGGGGTTGAAGATGCTGACCTTGGCCGCTTCGACGCTTTGGTTGACGATCGGGAGCATCGCCGAGTGCTGCCGCGGGATCGAGACCGGCGTGTCGATGCGATACTGGAACAGTTCGCCTGCTTCTAGGGCGGTGGCGAGGGAGGAAACACCCGCTTCCGCGAGATCGATCGTCCGTGGTGTGTACGTCTCTTCGGCCTTCCACCCATCCGATACCTGTGGCGTGGCCTCGGCCGGAGCTCCTTGGGCACCACCCCGCCCGCCCGGCGCGGCTTTCGCCATCATCGCCATCTCCCGTTTCGGCTCCTCTTTTCTGGGAGTTTCCATCTGGGCAGCGAACCCGCCCTCATAGTCCGGCGGCCTCAGTGAAGCGTACAGTTCGAGTTTTTCGAGCGGTCGCGGGACGTACAGCGGCGTGTACAGGTCCATGCGGAACGAAATCGGCCGGCCCGACACGAGCGACAGCCCGACGTTGTTCCAATCCTCCTCGGTCGCGTTCTCGACCGTCGCCCAACCCTGAACGAACGGCTGCTTGTCCTTTTCGTCGGACAGCACGAGCCGGTAGCTGGTCTTCCAGATCGGGGCTTCGAGCAGGTACGCGACGCGCACTTTGCGCTCGCCCTGGCCTTCGAAGTTCACGAGCACGGTTTTCTTGTCCGCGTCGTGAGCGGTGGCGAGCGTGGCGAGAGCCTTGCGCAGCTCGCCGTCGATCTTGTCGTTGGTGAACTTGAGGTCCTGTATCTTCGTCAGCTCGATCTGTTGCAAGCCGGTCTCGGTGAGAATGGTCAAATACTCGATTTCCTGCAGGACCTTGCCGTCGGGGCTCAGAATCTGCGACTTTTCGACGCCGACGATGGCGCCCTTGATGGTCCGCGCACCGGTGATTTCGACCGGCTCGCCGCGAAGCTGGTCGAGCAGTTGAGCCAGTGACGGCTTGCCGGTCAGGTCGACGCCGAAGCTCTTGAGCGCCTTCTCGATCGGGTCGCGCGAGGCGTAGCTGATGATGCCGACCTTGCCGCCGCTGAAATCCTGCACGACCATCGACTTGATGATGTCGTTGATTTGCTCGGTGCGGAATTTCAGCTCGGCCTGGGCGGTAGCGCGCACGTTGGCGTCGCACTCAAAATACCCGACGCCGCTCGAAAACAGCGCTACACGCGTGACCGGCAGGTCCGCGCGGTCGGCAGCCGCCGCAAGCGGGACAGTGAGCATCAGAACGAACATGGCGGGAACTCCTGGCTGGCGGTGCAGCATGATCGACCTCCGAGTAACGGACCAGTGCCCGATGGGGTGACATTCTACCACTCTTATACGGTATCTGACGCCGGCGGCGGCGGATAGTTCCCGGGAAGAAGGCACGAAGGCACGGAGGGACGGAGGGACGGAGGGACGGAGGGACGGAGGAATGCGAACCAGTTCCCACGTTCCCACCTTCCCACGTTCCCACCCATTTCCGCCGCCGCGCTCTTCAAACCGGTGTCTTTCCCGTGTAAAAGGGTGCCGAGACCGCAGAGTCCGCTATGCGGACCGCGTGCCAGGAGGCCATGATGCCGGCGTCCAACAGCGCCCGAGTGCCCGATACAGAAGTCATTCCCGTCCCGCCGCTGAACTTGACGGGCCAGTTCGCCGGGATTCGCGACGAACTGCTCCGCGAGCTCACCGAGGTGGCGGCGTCGGGTGCCTACGTGCTCGGCCCGAAGGTGACGGCGTTCGAGGCCGACCTGGCGCGCTACTGCGGGACGCAGCACGCGCTCGGTTTGTCGTCCGGCACCGACGCCTTGCTCGTGGCACTGATGGCGCTCCACAGCGGCCCCGGCGACGAAGTAATCGTGCCCGCGTTCACGTTCTTCGCGACCGCGGGTACCGTCGCCCGCACCGGCGCCCGCCCCGTCTTCTGCGACATCGAACCGCGGACGTTCAACATCGATCCCGCCCAAGTCGAACGGCTGATCACGCCGCGGACCAAGGCCCTCATGCCGGTACACCTGTACGGCCAGCTCGCCGACATGCGGGCGCTGCTGGACATCGCCTCCCGGCATCGGGTGCCCATCATCGAGGACGCCGCCCAGGCGATCGGTGCCTGCGATACGGCCGGCACGCGGGCCGGCGCGTTCGGCTTGTGCGGTGCGCTGAGCTTCTACCCGACAAAGAACCTCGGGGCGCTCGGCGACGCCGGGGCACTGGTGACGAACGATGGCGATCTGTTCGAGACGTGCCGCAAGCTGCGGATTCACGGCAGCGGTCACACGTACTATCACGAGCAGGTGGGCGGCAATTTCCGTATCGACGCGCTGCAGGCCGCGCTGCTGAGTGTCAAGCTCAAGCACCTGGAAACGTGGACGGTGGCGCGCCGCGCGCGAGCGGCGCGGTATACGGAGTTGATCGCGGCCGCCGGCCTCGCGCCCGAGCACGTGCGCCCGCCGGCGGAAATCCACGGCCGGCACGTGTATCACCAGTATGTCCTGCGGGCGAGCCGTCGCGACGAGCTGGTGGAGTTCCTGAAGGCCCGCCAGATCGGCGCCGGCGTGTACTATCCGCTGCCGTTGCACTTGCAGAAGTGCTTCGGCAATCTGGGCCACAAGCTGGGCGACTTTCCCGAATCTGAGCGTGCCGCGGCCGAGGTGCTGGCACTGCCGATTTACCCCGAATTGACCGACGCACAGCAACACGCGGTCGTTAGGGCGCTGGCGGCCTTCTACCAGCAGTAGCGGCGGCAGCCTGAGACGGTCAAACGCCGCTTCCCGGCTGATTACTCTTGTTCGACGTATCGTCCAATACCCCGTCAATGAGGACCAAGAGCGCTAGTTTGTGGGCCGTATGACGCTCCGCCAACTCGAGCGTCGTGGCCAAGCGGGTCGGATTGAGCCGAACTACTGGCGGCGCTTGCGGCGGGCTGGCGGCCGGCCGTTGGTTAGCATTTCGACGGCGGCGATGTGCAGATAGGGAACGTGGGTCCACCGCTCCCCGTCCTCAAACGCGATGAACACCTCGCGCTTGAGCGGCATGACGAGCTGGGGTTGGCGGATGTCGTAGTGCGTCCCGCTGGTCAAAACGACGCGGAAAGCCTGGAACGGCTCCCGTTGCAGCAAGTCGCGGATGTCGTCGGGTCGCACACCAATAGTATAAGCGGCCCCGGCCCCGCGGAACAACCGGCAACAGCGAAGCGCGGCGGCGCCCGGGCTGGCCGCCGCCCTGCGACAAGACGCCGTGGCCGCGGCAGTTCCACAGTTTGCGCGCGAGCCGGAAAACCGAGTTGATGCGGGAATACGGCCTTGCGACCGTGTGCAAGTGCTGCCGCGCAAGGAGCATGGGCCCAGCAGGACTCGAACCTGCGACCAACGGATTATGAGTCCGTCGCTCTAACCAACTGAGCTATGGGCCCGAAGCGCACACAGTAAACAGGTTTATGGACATTTCCCAAAGGGCCGGCGGCGCTGACGACAACCTCTACGACAACCGGCCGGCCGCTTGGCGTACCTCTGCTCGACTGCTGGGGGCGCTGTGCGGAGGTGGTCGTCATGCCCAAAGCCTCGCGAACGAAACCCGGAAAGCCATATCCGTCCTTTCCGTTGACGGCGCACCCCAACCGCCAGTGGTGCCAGAAGGTCCGCGGCTCTGGTCCATTATCGGCGCGTCGCGGGCGATTTGCACGCCGGGCGTCAGCCTGCGAGCGTAGCCGGCCGCGAATTGACGGTCAAGGAAATGGGCCACGAGTTCCTGACGTCCCAGCGGGAGCGTGTTTCATGCGGCCAGATTGGGGGCCGTTGGTTCGAGGACTGCCGGCGTGTCATCTGCCATTTCGCGAAGCACGTGGGTATCTCGCGGTCGCCGGCCGCGCTGAGCGCGTCGGATTTCCAGCGCTAGCGCCGGCTACTCGTCGCGCAGGGGCTGAGCGGCACGAAGGGCCTCGGCGTTTTCGCGCTGACGCGAGCGCTTCGGCCGTGGATGGTGCGAGAAGGGTTCTCGCACCAGCGTCACGGGCCGGTGAACACGCGCTGGAAGATGGCGACGTCGGCGAGGTCCACACCACCGTCGCTGTCCAGATCGGAATCCGGGAAGTGGTTGCCGGTGCAGCCGCCGGGACAGGCATTTCCGGGACCGGCCAAGCAGCCGGCAAACACGTTGAAGTCGCTGCCGTCCACGTCGCCGTCCGTGTCGAAATCGACCTCATAGTACATGCCGATCGCGTGCAGCATGGGCCGGATTTCCGGGTTCGCCATGAAGAGATCCCAGCAGAGCCCGGTGCGGTAGTTCTCGATCATCGGCGCGATCGTGCCCTCGTCGATTGCGATGTAGCCTGGTGCAAACCAGTTGTTCTGAGGATTGAACGCGTCGACAAAGCCGGACACGCCCCAGAGGTTCGCGCCGTACACGTCGTAGTATTGCCGCACAGCGGCCAGCGACTCTGTCGGTGTGTACGGCAGCGCGCTTGCGGCCGCGGTTGGCGTGATGGTGCCGTTATCATTCGTCGGCGAATGGGCGGAATAGCCCCACGGGTTGAAGCTGGCCGTCAGACCCCACACATACGCGCTGTAGCCCGCATACGAATGCGGATTGCTGCTGCAGTAGTCGTGGTGCACCAGCGAGATGTTGCGCGCGTTGTCAAAGTAGTTCGCGTACACGTCCCGCTTGTAGCGCGGGTCGAAGCCCAGGTTCGAGTAGTGTGTGAAGAACAGCGGGCCGCCATACGGCGGACCGACCCAGATCGTGTGACCGTAGTAGCCTTGCCCGTTGACATAGCCACCCCCGCCGGCCCAGCCGTTGTGATAGCTCGACGCCGGCATCGGATACGTCGGCGACGCGACCGCCAGCAGGTACACAATCATCGCCTCATTGAACCCACGGATCGGCATGTTCATGTACCAGCCGTAATTCGGCGACCAGTGCCAGTACAGCACGTCGCCGCCCGCATAGCGGCGGTACCAGCTCCACTCGACAGATTCCCACATCTGCGTTGCCCGCGTGCGGATCTCCGTCTCGACCGGGTCGGCGGGATTGTCGAAATACTGCTGCGCCGTGAGGATGCCCTCGATGAGAAACGCGGTTTCAACCAGGTCGCCGCCGTTGTCCTGGGCGCCCGCGAATGGAAGCGTCGCGCCCGTGACGCCGTTGTAGTGGTGCGACCACGCGCCGTGGTAACGCGGCGTAACGTCTTGCACGAAGGCCAGGATTGTGCGGATGCGCGCCGCTGCCTGGGCCCGCGTAATGAAGCCGCGCTCCGCTCCGACCACGATGGTCATGAGCCCCATGCCCGTCCCGCCGGTCGTCACGGTGTCGAACGGATGCCCCATGTTCATGCCCTCGCGGGCCATTCCGCAGTTCGGGTGCGCATCTTCCCAGAAATAGTGCAACGTCGTACGTTGAATGGTGTCAAGCAGCTCGTCGTCCGTTAGGCCGTCGTACAGGGCCGAGACGATCGCCGAGGCCGCCGTCTCCACGCCGTTCACCATCGCCGTCACGTAGTAGTAATACCGCGGGCTGCCCGCGCCGACACCGTCCGAGTAACCCGCCCCGATGACCAGCGCCCCGTTGATCTTCGTGTACGGCCCGCCCTGCGCCGTCGCGCGATAGACGTTGTAACCCGCTAAACCGCTTACCGACAGCGGCTTCCAAACCAGCGAAAGATGCTCGGCGTACGCGTTGGCGGCCACACCTTGCACGCCTGGCGACCCGCCGATGTGCCGAAGACGCAGGTTGTCCACGTAAACAGTGCCGCTGGTGCCGGCCAAATTCTGCAGCACGAACGCCCAGATCTGGTTCAGCCCGGTCTGCTCGCGCGCCGACACGTCGAACGTGATCGTTGTCCACACGCCGACCATCGTCGGAATGCCCGTGGCCTGCTGCCAGACGTCCGGCGGATACCAGTTCGAGTCCCAGATGCCGATCAGGCCGGGCAGCCCACCAGACGAGGCCACGTATACGTCGGCCAGCAACTGGTCCTCGTTGGCCAAGTCGTAGGTGTGCGCGGACCAAAAGTGCCGAAACTCGACTTTGCGGTCCGTCTCATTCGTGATTGTCACGCGCAGGACGTATGACCCGTCAGTCGCCGGCGGAGCACCGCCAACGTCGCCGGGTACGATCGCCACCGCCAACCCCGGATCGCCGGAGTTCGCGACCACGCTCAGGTCGGTCTCCGACGGCTCATAGCTGGCCAGCGGCGTGAAGATGTCTGCAGACGCCGGAATCACCGCGGGCAGCACCACGAGCGTGGCGACGAGCACCACCCGCCGACAACCTGCGCGAGACGCCGGCACACGTATCACGTTGGAGCACATTTCCTTCTCCCTCGAAGCAACACACGCGCGGCCAACGGCCGCGCCAACCTCCCCGCGGGTAACTGGCGAACAAGGACCAAGGGACTCAAACACTCAACCGCCGCATTGGGAACGCGGCGCTCTTCCGGGCGAGTCACATACCCAGCAATCTCGATTGTAACACAAAAACCCGCGATCTGTACCTTGTTGATACCGAATACTTCATCCGCCGTGATACGGGCTGGCGATCACGCGGCTGCGGCTCGGCGGCTCTCAGGCTTCGCGAGGACCAAGCTCGACGACCAGACCCAGAAGACCCGGTTGCGCGGGCGGAGACGAGGGAGGACCGTCAGGTGCCGGCACGCCGGATGTTGACGCCGGTCAGGGCGACAAGGTAACCGTCACGCTCCCCTTGATGACTTTCAGCGTGACCTGGTGCTCCGTGAACGCAGCCACCATCCCCGCGTCCGTCTGGACCGCGCGAAGCACTCGTTCGCCGGGGACCCGGAAGACCAAACCGCCCGGCGGGATGTCACCCGCACCGTCCAGGGTGAGCACGATCTGGTTGCCGCCGGCGCGCAGCGCGTAAGACAGCCGGCCGTACTCCGTCGGCCAGCGCGCAATCGAGACGCCTGCCGGCATTTCCAGCCACTCCGGCCGAACCCCGGCAGCCAGTACGAGCGCCTCATCCTGGGTGCGCTCGTACACGAACATACTGCGAAACGCGTTCAGAAACTCCGAGCCTACCCAGGTGTGCGGCAAGTCCCCGATGAATTTGGGCGCCGCCGGATCGTGCCACACGACCTCCGGCCACTGGTTCCAGCCCGTTGGACACTGATCGTGCAGGAAGAAATCCAACAACTCGTGCACCTGGCGCGGCTGTTCCAGCCGCACGAACGTCCCCACCAGCCGTAGCTCATAGGGCGTGTAGTTAAGCCACTCGAGTTTGCCGTCGCGGCGCTGGCAGAAGAAGTCATAGTAGCGGGCAAAGGTGTTCTGTAGCAGCGGCCCGGGCAGGTTGTCGCCCTCTTCGCACGGAAAAAGGGCAATGGCGGTCGAGGTCGCGTCGAAATCGCCGAGTTCGGCACAGCCGGGGATGTAGCCGACGTGTTTTTGCTCTACCGCCAGGTTCACCGAATCGCGCAGGCTGCCGCGGAAGGCATCCCGCAGCCGGGTGAAGCGTGCCTCCGCCTCCGGCTGCCGCATAATCCGCGCCAGCCGCACGGCGTCCTTCAGGCCGCGTGCGATCCAGAAATCGTCCCAATAGGAGTGCATGGGCTTGGCCGAGTAGCCCTCGTGGCTGATTGATTCCGGCACCAGTCCATAGCAGACGCGTTTTTCGGGCGGCCCGTCGCGGTACTCCGGCGTGAGCCGCTGTTTGCGCAATTCCTCGATGTAGCTCACGGCGGAAACGACTTGTGGCCAATGCCGCTGCAGGAATTGGGCGTCGCGCGTGAAGTTGTAGTACGCCAGCAGCGCGTAGAGGAACTCGCCGGCGCTGTCGTGTTCCGGGACCGGGTCGGGTCCGCGGCGGTCCACGACACAGGGGATCTTCCCGTTCTCGTATTGGTAACCCGCAAACCAATCCAGAAAGCGGCGCGCCGCTTCCGCATGGCCCGTGCAGAGCAGCGCTGTCGACGTCAGCGCACCGTCGCGAATCCAACTGCGTTCGTAGGTGCGCGATCCGGGTTGAATAGCCGGTCCGTCGGCGTTGATGAGGATGTACGCTTGCGTGGTCCGGAAGGTACTCACGAGCCGGGCAGCGTCGGCGGGCAGGGTAAGTTCGACGCGGTGTAGCATCCTCTCCCAATCGCGGCCCGCCTTCACACGGCGCGCGTCGAAATCGGCTTCCACGCGCCCGCGCTCATGGCTGGCGGCCTCAATTGAAGCGTCGTGAAAGGGCATTTCCACCACGACGGTCGTGTGTGCGCCGGGCTCCAGGTCGAGATTCCAGCGCCACGCGCCCGAGGCCAGGGCCGCGGGATCGGTAGCCGTCTGGGTGGGCGGCAGCTTGTTCGTCGCCAGATACTCAATCACCTCGCCCTGGTCGAAACGCGTTGCGCCGAACCCGTCGGGAGCGCCCCATGGCTTCAGTATCTTTTGGTCGTTTACGACCACGCTTCCGTTCTCGGCGCGGAGCGACGTGATTTGGGCTGCTCCGCCCGTTATGCCGAGGTCTTGCCAGGGTGGCAGCACCTGAAAAGGCCGGATTCCGACGTACAACGCGCCATTCAAGCGCGCCGCACCCCGATTCGACAGCCGATACTGCGCCAGCAACGTGGAATGTCCGGCCGGTCCATCCGCCAGCGCGGTGATCTCCAGCTCGGCGTCGTCCAGCTTCCACGTCACCGTAGGAATCGGCAGATAATCGTCCAGGAGCTTCTGCGTCCACGACGCATCGGCCCAGGTAATCAGCCGCCCATTCAGATAAAGGAACGGTTCGAGTCGAAACCCGAGCTTGTCCACTTCCAGGGCACCCGCGACGTCGAACAGGGCTTCCTTGTCGTCCTCCGGGACGCCCACCACCGTCCACCACTGCTGCTGCCCCAGGAAGTAGCGGGGATACCAGCCGCGCGGCGACTCGCTGGCGATCGTCGCGAACATGCGGTTTCGCGATTCGCCAAACTCCGGCTCCAGCACCCGCAGCCGTTTTACACCTACCCCGCGGCCCCGACTGGTCTGCCGCACGGCGAGGCGCAGCGCAGTGGCCTCGACGTCCCGCAAAGGAAGGTAATGCCGGCCGCCGCGGCCGGATTCCAGGGTGCTCACCGTCTGCCACTGTTGGCCATCTTCGGAAACGGACACGTCGTACGCGACCGGGTAATCGTCCTCGTCCCAGGTGACGGCTAGCCCACCAATTTCGCGTGCCGCCGGGAACTCGACGGCCAGCGACGGTTGCAAGTCTGTCGCGGCACTGTGCCAGTCGAGCCGGCCCGTTTCATCCAGGGTCAACCACGCGGCAGCGCCTGCCGCTGCGGACGATGCGCGTACGTGCAGCGGGCCGGCGGCGCGAACCTCGGGCAAGGCCTCAAAAGTCAGCTCATCAAACCAGAGCGAGCCCTTTCCGCCGCTGCCGGCGGCCACGGCGATCTCGAGCGCGCCCAGCGTCTCGAAACGCTGGCCCCCCGACGGTCCCCAGGCGAACCGGAACTTCCGCGCCGGGTACGACAGCGTGCGCCACTCGCGGGGGAACTCGAAACTGCGTCGATTCACCCACCACACGTTCTCGCCCGAGAGATCGAGCAGCTTGAACTCCAGGTTGTTGGCCGGTCCCTCGCCGCGCATCCGGAGTTGAAACCGGTAGTTCGCCGGCAAGGGCATGGGCAGGGCGCGTCGCAGGACGCAGAAGCCCGAGCCGCGCTCGAAGTCGAAGTCCAGCCGCAGAGCCTGGGCCTCGTGTCCCGCGTCCGGGCTGATGGACGCACGCACGCCGTCGGACGCCAGCACTTTCCACGTGTCTGGTGAGGCAAAGTCGTCGAGCAGCACCGGCTGGCACCACGCGGTCGCGGCCGCGAGTAGCACGATCGCCGTCGAAACGAAAGACCGAGCCTTGTTCATGGCGTTCCCCTGTTTGGGCTCGCCGTCCCGGAATGGTCATCCGGCTCCGGGCTGGGCCGCCTTCACTGGACGGGTCTGCACCCGCAGGACTCGCGCACGATCAACTCCGCCTCCAGGGTCACCCGCGTCGGTGGACGCTGCGGATCGGCGATCCGCTGGCACAACAACTCGATGGCCCGCGCGCCCATTTTCGCCATCGGTACCCGCACCGTGGTCAGCGGCGGGCGCATCATGCGCGCGATCCGCGTGTCGTCAAAGCCCACCACGGCCAGGTCCTGCGGCACGGCCAAGCCCGCCGCCGTTGCCGCCGCGACAATCCCGGAAGCCATCTCGTCGTTGGCCGCAAAGACACAGTGTCTCGGTCCCGCCCACGCGCGCACGCGCTCCGTGCCCAGCCGAAACGCGGTTTCGTACTGGTAGTCGAGATAGTGGATGTCGTTCGGCACGACCGGCACGTTGGACCGCATGAGCACTTCTTTGTATGCCCGCAGCCGCGCGATCGTATCCACGTTGGTCGCGGGTCCGCCCACAAAGATGATGCGTTGCGCGCCGCAGCGCTCGAGCAGGTGACGCATCATCGCGACGGCCCCCTGTTTCTGATCGATCACGACGCTGTCGTGCACGGCGCCGTCGAGTTCGGCGTCGAGCACCACGTACGGCATGCGCGCGGTGGCCAGCGTCTCCTGAATGCGATCACGCAGCTCGGCCACCATGACGGCCACGCCGTCCAGCAGGCTGCGCTGTTGAATGGCACGCAGCAGCGAATGGCTGTCCGCGCTCTCGTGGGCCGAGGAGACAATCAGGTTGTACCCCGACTGGCGGGCCTGGAGATTCGCCCCCCGGATGATCTCGGAGTAGAACTCGCCGTGCAGGTCGGGCAGGACAAGCGCGACGATCTCGCTCTTGCGCAGCATCAACCCACGGGCGAACGCGTTGGGCTGATACCCGAGCTTCTTGATCGCGGCTTCGACACGCGAACGAGTCGTTTCGTTTACCAGTTCGCGGCGGTTGATGACGCGCGACACGGTACTGATCGAGACTCTGGCCAACTTGGCCACGTCCGCAATCGAAGCGGGCACGTCACCTGGCCGCACGGAATGTCGCTGGGATGCTGTCTTTGACACCACTTCCTGCGCATGATATCTTTGGGCCGCATGAAGAGTCAAATCACGGTGGCTACGCTGCTTACGTGCACGGCGCTGGCGCTGGGGCCCAGTGGCTCAGTGCCACCAGCGGATTCTATTCTGCGGACTGCCGAAACCGAAGCGGCGCTCCAATACCGGTTCAGCGACGCCGAGCAGGCCTTGCTCAACGAGGTCGAGCGGGGTTGCTTCCTGTATTTCTGGAAGGAAGTCGGGCAGCCGGCCCAGCTTGCCAAGGATCGTATGAAAGCCCCCGTGGCGAGTATCGCCGCGATCGGCTTTCAGCTCTCGGCTCTGCCGATTGGCGTGGAGCGGGGCTGGATCACGCGGGACGAGGGGCTGCAACGGGCGCGCCGCGTTTTGACGGCGCTCCGCGAGCGCGACGACAACAAGAAATTCGGCGTGTATCTCCACTATCCGGACCCCAACACCGGCGGGCTTTCCCACGCAGGGTTTGAGATTCTCGCCAGCACCGTCGACCACGCACTGTTGCTGGCCGGCGTGATTACCGCGGGCCAGTACTTCGGGGGCGAAATCGCGCAGTACGCCGAGCGGTTCGTGGCCGACACCAACTGGCGGGCGTTCGCGGTGGGCGGCGGCGGCTACCTTTCCATGGGCTGGCGACCGGACGACCCCAAGAGCGTGGCAGGACCTGGCAAGTTCCTGGACGCACACTGGAGCTTTGCCAGCGACGAGGAGCGGCTGGTCTACTTCCTGGCGGCCGGGGCCTCCGACCCCAATTTTGCCGTGGCGCCCGAGTGCTACTACCGCCTGAAGCGCGTCGTCCGGCAGCATGAGAACCGGCCCCCTTTTGTGGCCTCCTGGCCGGGCTCGGCCTTCACGTACGTTTTCAGCCACTGTTGGATCGACTGCCGCCGCCTCGCGGCCGATGATCCCGCGAGCTTCGGCGTAGCCGGCCCGCGCGTCGACTGGTTTGAGAACTCACGCCGCGCCCTGTTGACCCATCGCCAGCGCTGTATTGAGCAGTCCGCCCGGTACAAGACCCTGGCGCCCGACCGCTGGGGTCTCAGCCCCTGTTCGGCCCGCGACGGCTACATCGTCCCGGAGATTCAGCCCAGTGCCAGCGGCAACGACCAGTGGTTTGAAGGTACGGTCGCGCCGTACGCCGCCATCTCCGCGATCATGTTCACCCCTCAGGAGAGCCTGGCCGCCATTCGTGCGTTCCGCGCCCTGCAGGACCGGAGCGGCCGGCCGCTCATTTGGCGCGACCCCAACGAGGGCGGCTACGGGTTCGTGGACGCCTTCAATCTCGACCAGGGTTTCGCCTGCGACGACTATGTCGGAATCGACGTGGGCCCGACACTGCTCGCCATCGAGAACGCCCGCACGGGTCTGATCTGGAAGCTGTTCATGAAGGATCCCTCCGTGCGGCGTGCCATGGATCGTCTGGGCTGGCGCGCGAGCGACGACTCGCCGCCGGCCAGCGCCCCCGCTTCCGCACCGACCACGCCGAATCCCAGCGATTTGCGTTGAACTCGCGGGCACCTCGTGTTATACTACTGAAAACGCTTTCATCCGGTCGGACACGGCAAGGCTGCGGCGTTTCTTGTGCGTTTATCGGACACACCTGATGACGACCGTCGTGAGGGTTCCTGCAACCCTCGTTGAACATCGTGCTGCTCCGTCCGCGGTGGCGAATCGCTATGGGCATTTTGCCGCCGACGGCAGCGAGTACTTGATCACAGACCCACAGACTCCGCGCCCCTGGGTCAATGTTATCGCCAATCCCCGCTTGGGCCTGGTGGTCAGCCATACAGGCAGCGGTTTCACGTGGGTCGATAACTCGCAGCTCGCCGTGCTCACCCGTTGGCAACAGGATCTTGCGCACGACTCGTCCGGCAAGTTCCTCTATGCGCGCGACACCGCCACGGGCGAAATCTGGTCGCTCTCCCCGGCCCCCGTCTGGCCACGCTATGAACGATACCTCTGTCGTCACGGCCTCGGCTACACCTGCTTTGACACGACCTTCGGCGGTATCCAGGCCAAGTGGACGCTTTTCTGCCACACGCGCGAAACCATCGAGTTTTGGCGCGTCGAGCTGTGCAACCACAGCGATCGGATTCGCCGGCTGGAACTGACCGCGCTGCTCGAATGGAATTGCGGCGTGGCGCCTGCGCCGCGCCGTGAGTTCCAGAAGCTCTTCCTGGAGACGGAATTCGACCTGTCCCGGCGGACGATCTACGCGCGCAACCACATGTGGGAAGTCCCCTCGGCGCGGCATGGGCACTGGAATGCCGATTTCCCTTACGTCAGCGCCTTTGGCTGTACCGCGCCGGTGGTTGCCGCCCAAGGCGACAAGGCGGCGTTTCTCGGCCGCAACGGCGACCTGCGCGCCCCCGAAGCCCTGCGCCAGAGCCTGTGGAAACCCGAGTTCGGCCGCCACAGCGATCCCATCGCGGCCTTGCGCAATGTCGTCGATGTGCGTCCCGGCCAGACCGTACGGCTGGGCTATGTGCTGGCCGTCGCCGAATCGCGCCCCGCAGTGGAACGGCTGCTGGAGCACCGGGCGCGGTGGTCCGACGCGGACGGCGCAGTGGACGCGCTGGACAGCGCCTTGCTTGAAACTCAATCCGCCTGGCGTGAGCGCCTGGCCGCCAGCCGCATCGCTACGCCCGAGCCCGCCTTGAACTACCTGGTGAACGACTGGGTGCGGTATCAGGCCATCTCTGGACGAATCTGGGGCCGCTGCGGCTATTACCAGCAGAGCGGCGGCTACGGTTTCCGCGATCAGCTTCAGGATTCGCAGGTCTGGCTGACGATCAACCCGCAGAAGTGCCGGGACCAGATCAATCTCCATGCAGCCCACCAGTTCGCGGACGGCTCGGTTTACCACTGGTGGCACCCGCTGACGGAGCAGGGCCACGTCACGAAGATGACCGACGACCTGCTCTGGCTGGCGTTCTGCACCGCGAACTACATCAAAGAGACCGGGGACCTCGGGGTCCTCGGCGATCTCGCACCCTTCCTCGACGACGGCCAGCGGTATCCGCTGCTGGAGCACGTGCAGCGCGCCTTTCTCCGGGTGTTCAAACGTACGAGTGCCCGCGGTCTGCCGTATATCGGGGCGGGGGACTGGAACGATGGCTTGAGTGCCGTCGGACTGCAGGAGCGCGGCGAGTCGGTTTGGCTGGCGCATTTTCTGGTCGGATTGCTGGCGGATTGGGCGCATATTTACGCCCAGGTCGGCCAGCCGGAGCGGGCGACGGAGTTCCGGGAGCGCCGCGCACAGTTGATCGCGGCGATCAACGAACACGCCTGGGACGGCGCATGGTACATACGGGCCACGCTCGACGATGGTGCCAAGCTGGGCAGTCACGAAAACCGCGTGGGCCGGATTTTCCTCAACGCGCAGACGTGGGCCGTGCTCAACGATGTGGCGCCGCCCGAGCGGGCCAGGCAGTGCATGGCCGCCGTGCGTCAACACCTGATTACCGAAGCCGGCGCTTTGCTGCTGGCGCCCGCTTTTGACCAGCCTATTCCCGAAATCGGGTACATCACCCGCTACGCCCCGGGCCTGCGCGAGAATGGCGGTGTTTACACGCACGCCGCCACGTGGTGCCTCGCGGCGGCGTGCAAGCTGGGGGACCACGAGCTGGTCGGGCACCTGCTCACGGCCATCAACCCGGCGCTTAAGGATCCGGAACGCTATTGGGCGGAGCCCTACGTCCTGCCCGGCAACGTTGACGGCCCCGACTCGCCGCACCATGGTCGCGCGGGCTGGACCTGGTACACCGGCGCGGCGCAGTGGCTACACCGTGTCGTGACGGAGTGGGTACTCGGTGTCCGCCCCGAGTGGGACGGCCTGCGCATCGCCCCCTGCCTGCCGCCCGGCTGGCAGCACGCCACCCTGACGCGTCCGTATCGCGGCTGTTCGTACCAGATCCGCATCGCGCGTGCGTCTGCGGAAGAGGTCCACGCTTGGCCGGCGCACATGCGTGCGCAGGTCACGCTGGACGGACAGAGCTTACCCACCAATTGCATTCGGCCCCCCGCCCAGCCCGACGTGCGCCACGACGTGCTGGTGCGGTGTCGGTGAGGAGCGTTTCTGCCGGGCGGGAGCATGTGCTCACGGCTGACACGGCCGTGGCATCCTCGAACCCTCCCGCAGCGCCGTTACAGTCGCGGTCTTGATCAACCCCGCGTGTGGCCGTGGCCAGCGGCCACACCTTACCCCTTCAGGCCCGTCGTCGCGATTCCGCGAATGAAGGTCCGCTGCGCGAACAGGAAGAGGATCACGACCGGCAGCACGATCAGCGTGGAGGCGGCGAGCAACTGGTTCCAGGGCGTGTCGCCCGAGCGGCTTTGGAGGAACTGCAGCCCCAGGGCAAGCGTGAACTGGTCCTGGTGCGACAGGTAGATGAGCGGGCCGATCAAGTCGTTCCAGACCGCCAGGCAATGAAACAACGCGACAACCGCCAGCGCGGGTTTGGAGAGCGGGAGCATGATGCGCCAGAAGCAACCCCAGCGGCTGCAACCGTCGAGCATCGCCGATTCTTCCAGCTCCCGCGGCAGCCCCAGGAAGAACTGCCGCAGCAGGAAGATGTTGAACGCGCTGCCGAACCAGGCGGGGGCCCAGAGGGGCCGAAATGTGCCGATCCAGCCGAGGTATTTGAAGATCATGTAGGTCGGCACCATGATGACCGGGAAGGGGATCATCATGGTGGCCAGGCAGATCGCGAACATCAGGTTGCGGCCGGGGAAGTTGAGGCGCGCGAAGCCGTAGGCGGCGATCGAACTGGACAGGAGCATGCCGATCAGGCTCAGCACCGTGATGATCAGCGTATTGCGCGCGTAGAGCACGTAGTTGAACGCGCCGCGTTCGACGGCGCGATCGCCGGTCGTCGCCGTGTCCTGGCCGACGCTCACACCGATCACGGCACGGTAGGCGTCCAAAGTTGGGTGCGCGGGGAGCGGGTCGGGCCGGAAGACTTCGCGCGTGGGCTTGAGCGAGACGCTCACCATCCAGAGCAAGGGGAGCAGGAACGCCGCCGCCGCGAGCGCGAGCAGCAGGTAGGTGAGAATCCGTTTGGCCGCGGACGGGTTCATCAGAGGCCTCGGTAGTGTACGGTTCGGCGGCTAAGTAGAAATACCAGGCCGGTGAGGGCCAGAATGATCAGGAACTGGACCCAGGCCAGTGCGCTGGCATACCCCATTTTCAGATAATTGAACGCGTTGTCGAAGAGGTACATGGTGTAGAAATAGGTCACGCGGTCGGGGCCGGGGCGCGTCCGCCACATCATGTAGGGCAGCGCAAAGACCTGCCACGAGGTGATAATGCCCATGATCACGTTGAAAAGGATGACGGGGCTGATGCCCGGCAGGGTCACGTGCCAGAGCTGGCGGGAGGCAGAGGCGCCGTCGAGCTTGGCCGCCTCGTACAGTTCCTCGGGAATCTCCTGCAAACCCGCCAGGTAGATCACGACCGGCGAGCCGATAAACCACAGGCTGACCAGGACGAGCGAGACCATCGCCCAACGCGGGGATTCCAGCCACAGCGGGGGCTGCGCCACGCCGACGGTCCGCAGCGACGTGCTGAGCAGGCCGTACTCCGGGTTCATCATCCACATCCAGACGACGCCGGCGGCGACCAGCGGGACGATGGTGGGCACGAAGATGCAGGCGCGGAAGAAAGCCTGCCCGCGAACGCGCTGATTGAGCAGAATGGCCAGCAAGACCGCGAGCACCGTGCCGACCGGGATGGCGGTGCTCGCGTAGATCACGGTGTTCCAGACCGCCTTGTGAAAGACGGCGTCGTGGACGAGTTGCTGATAGTTGGCCAAGCCGACGAAGACCGGCGGCTGCAGCAGGGGATAGTCGCAGAAGCTGATATACAGGGAGATAACCATCGGCCCGGCGAGTAGCAGCAGAAAGCCCAGCCACCACGGCGCGGTCCACAGCAGGCCGGTGAAGAGCGAATGGCGCGCCGGTCTCACCGCGCACCTCCCCGGCGATGGGCCGCCATGCGTTCGTAGTCCGCCACCACGCTATCCACTTTCGTTTGCGTCATGCGAATGGCCTCGGCGGGCTCGCGCGCCTCGCGCATCACGGTCTCCAGCAGGTACAGCATCTCCGTCCACGCCTCAGCCCAGGTCGGCATGGAGGGATAGCCGAACACTTCGGGCGAGGTGGCCATTTCATCGAACACGTGGATGTGCGGGTTGGGATGCCGGGCAAAGAACTCGGAGCCGGGGAGGCGATAAGGCGATACTTTGCCGTGCGCTTGGCACAGTTCCTCCATGACTTCCTGGCGGAGAACGTATTCTAGAAACACCATGGCCTCGCGCGGGTGGCGGGCACCGGTGGGAATGACGAACACGTCCTCGCTGGCGAAGACGTGCTGGCGCTCACGCGTTACCGACGGAAACGGCGCGACGCCGTAATCGAGATCCGGCGCATAGACCCGCGCCCAATTGGCCAGCCACGGCCCCTGGAAGACCATCGCGAGCTGACCGCTCAGGAAGGGGTTCTGGGCACTCTCGATGGCCGCGGAAGTGCCCTCGAATTGCAGGACCCGGTCGTTGCCGACCGCCGTCCGCAGCTCGCGGACCCAGCCGAGCGCCGCGTGGGTCGCGGGTGTGTCGAGCGTGAAGCGCCGGCCATCCCAGAGCTGGCCATCAAAGAAATAAGGCCAGATCCAGGTCCACCAGCCGAGCATGGCCGGCGAAACGGTGAAGCCGAGCTGGACGATGCGACCCGCGCGGGGGTTGGTTGGGTCGCCGCCCTCAAAGCGGGTCAGCCGCTGGGCGTATTCGTTCAATTCCGCCGTGGTCTGCGGCGGATGATCCGGATCGAGGCCCGCGGCGCGGAAGAGGCTGCGGTTGTAGTAGAGCGCAATGGTGTAGGGCGTGCTCGGTAGCGCGTACAGCTTGCCATCGTAACGGCAGATGCTGAGCCAGATTGGCTTGAAGGCGTCCAAGTCGAGGCTGAACTCGCGCGCCAGGTCGTCCAACGGCCGCAACGCGCCCTGATCGGCGTATGGCGGGACAAAGCGATCGGGCAGGCCCGCGACGTCGGGGGGGTCGCCGCCGGCGGCGGAAATCAACATGCGCTTATCGACGTCGCCCAAGGCGTTGTAGTCGACCCAGATGCCGCGTCGCGTCCCCTCGGTTTGGTTGAACCGATCGACGATGCGCTGCATGGCCTGGCCTTCGACCCCGGTCCACTTTTCCCAATAGCGGACGATGGTCCGGTCCGGCGGAACCTCGTGAAGGCCACGCGGCCCGAAGGCCAACAGCCCCGCCGCGGGCAGCCCGAGCACGAGCACGAGGATAACGCCGCGAATGTTCATACGTGGATCATGACTGCCTGGGCGTGGAAAACGCCACGGGGATTTCGGAACCGTTACTGGCGATCAGCCGCGCGTACCAGTGCCCACTAGCTTTGATCGTCCGGTTGAGCGTCGCGCGGTCGCAGCGTACCAGACCGAAGCGCCGGGCGAACCCTTCCGCCCACTCGAGGTTATCCAGCAGCGACCAGACCAGGTACCCGCGCAGGTCTACGCCCTCGGCCAGTGCCCGGCCAGCCGCGGCGATGTGGTCACGCAAGTAGGTAATGCGGCCTTGGTCATCCA
>JAGVEP010000527.1 GCA_020058145.1 Phycisphaerae bacterium
CCGAGCGCCGCCGCCGCGCGCGTCTTGTCGGCCCGCGTGAACGGCCCGACGCGGCCGGGGCGCAGGCAGCCCATCAGCACCACGTCCAGCGCCCGGACCGGGAATTGCGGGTCAAGCTCCACGCGCTGCGGCATGTATCCCAGGCGTCGCCGGGCTTCGACCGGCGTTTGTCCGAGTACCCGCACGGTGCCTTGCGTCGGGACGAGCAGCCCCAGAATCAAGCGCAGCAGCGTGGTCTTTCCGCCGCCGTTGGGACCGATCATGCAGACAAAGTCGCCGCGCTCGAGGTGCAGATTAACCCCGGCCAACACCGGCGTGCCGGGATAGGAGAACGAGAGGTCTTCGATGTCAATCGCGTGAGCCACGCTAACTCGCTACTCGCTCTTCGCTACTCGATCGGAGTCCCGCCTTGATCTTCTCCGCGATGTCTGCCAGGTTCTTGAGATAGTCGCGCGACAGGTCGTCGAGCGGCACGACCACGCCACCGATCGCGTCGGCCAGCGCTTCGGCGGATTTCTTCGCAAACTGCGGCTGGACAAAGATGACTTTCACCCGGGCCGCCTGCGCCCGCTCGATCAGGTCCTTGAGCTGCCGCGCGGTGGGTTCCTTACCCTCGATCTCGACCGGCAACTGCTTGAGCCCGTACGCGTCGGTGAAATAACCGAACGCCGGGTGAAACACGAATATCTCGCGGCCCTTCAGCGGTGCGAGGGCCTCCGTAAGCTGCGCATGCACACGATCCAGGTCGGCGTGAAAAGCCGCCAGATTCCGCCGATAGGCCGGCGCGTGCGTCGGATCGAGCTCGACGAGCGTGTTGCAGATCGTCTGGGCCTGAATCTTGGCCAGTAGCGGGCTGAGCCAGATGTGCGGATCCGGGCGACCGGTCGGCCCGTCATCCGCGTGCTGCGCGTGTTCGTGAGCGTGGTGCTCCGCTTCCGCTTCCGACTCCGCGCTCGAGAACTTGCGCAGCGGCACTCCGGCGCGTGTGTCCACGACCTTCAGCAGCGGGAACATGTTCCGCAGGCGTGGGAGCAGCGCGGTTTCAAAGTCAATGCCGCTGCTGAAATACACGCGGGCTGCGGACAACCCCGTGAGCTGCTTCGACGTGGGCTCAAACGTGTGTGGCGATAGTCCCGGTCCGACCAGCACGTCGACCGCGACGAACTCGCCTCCGACGCGCTCGACGAAATAGGCCTGCGGGAGAATGCTGACGGCCACTTTGAGCTGCGCCGTCTCCCGCTCCTGAGCGTGGGCCGGCGCGAGCATGACCGCCAGCGCCGCGAGCAGCAGCGCGCGTCTTATTCCGTGTGTCACGCGCCGCTCCGTGAACATACCAGGTGCACCTCGTGGCAATCATGGCACTCGCGCAGCGGGTGCCGCGCGGCGAACTCGTCCCAGTGCCGCTTCTGATTCGGCGTTAGCACGCCGCTGCCGTGGCACAACGGGCAGTAGCTGTCGAGCGCCGACAGCAGCGCCGTGCGGATAAACTCCGAGCGGTTTGGCAGGTTCTTCAGGGCCTGCAACAGGGACGCATCGGCCTTGAAGGTCACCACGGTTTCCTTTTGGTTGCGTGCAGCGGACATCCGGACACCTGCCGACAGCCGCCCAGCCGAGCGCCGTCACATCAGTATTACCATGTATTACGTCAAGTCAATCCCGCGTGCGATGGTCCCGGGGCTGATCCAGTAGAGGGCCGCACACCACGCGGCAACGCTCACGGCGGCATTCTACGGCCGGCGTCCGCGCGTGCCAGGGCGGTATCGGTACGGGGTCAGCCGCCCGGCATCGGACGGTCGCCGCAAAAAGACTTCGTGCCCGGAGATCACGGGGGTATAATTGTGTAGACGATTTCCGGCCGACTGGAAGCGGGCCGGATCAAGTCAAGAGCGGTCGAGGCCGATGGAGGCACTCCTCTTTTTGCGTGCCCGGCCGCCTGCGATGTGCTTTTATTGTCCCCGGACGTGACGTGGAGAGAATCGTGAAGAAGCTCGCTATAACAGCCCTGTTCCTCTGCGGCGCGCTGCCGTGGACCGCCCAGGCCGAGCCGCTGCGACGTGTGCGGCTGTGCGTGGATAACGCCCGCGTGGTGGCGGTTGAGTTGGAGCGTGCGGGCTTCGACGTGCTGGAAGGCTCCGTGACCGATAAGTCGGTCGAGTTGATCGTATCGGAACCGGAGTTGGAGAAACTGCTCTCGCAGGGCTTCGCACCTGAGACGCTGGCCATCGGCCGGCCGTTCAGGGACATTCAGGCCGAGCAGGACTCGATCCCGCCTGGGTATCCGGACCTGGCCGGGATCATCGCGGAGTTGAACGCCAAGGCCGCCGCGTATCCCGCCATCTGCAAAGTGGTGGACCTGACGGCGGCCTACGGCGCCCCGGCGACGGTGGAGGGCCGGCACCTGTACGCCGCCAAGATTTCGGACAATGTGAACGTCGATGAGGACGAGCCGGCGGTGCTGATCGTCGCGAACCACCATGCGCGTGAGATTAATACCGTCACCATCGCGCTCTACGCGCTGAATCAACTGACGACACTCTACGGCACCGATCCCAACGTGACGGCCGCGGTCAACGCTAACGAAATCTGGATTGCGCCGACCTGGAACCCCGACGGATACAACTACGTTTACAACACGGACAACATGTGGCGGAAAAACCGCCACGTGTTCACCGGCGGTGTCGGCGTGGACCTCAACCGCAATTACCCCTTCGGCTGGGAAACAGCGTGTGCGGGCGACACAGACCCCGCTTCCGAGACCTACAAAGGGCCGTCGGTCGCCTCCGAGGCCGAGACGCAGACCATGCTGCTGTGGGCCCAGGACCGGCATTTCACGCGGATCATCGATTATCACTCGTATGGCCGCGAGGCGCTCTACGCCTACGACTGCCTGACGCACCCGTTCAGTGCGTACTTGCAGAGCGAAGCCGCGGCGTTGTCCACTGCGTCGGGTTATGGCGGCGCGACACGGGCACCCAGCGCCGAGGGCGAGAATTACGAGTGGCACCTGGCTTACATGGGCGCAGCCGCGAACCTCATCGAGATCGGCACGGATTTTCAGCCGACGTACGCGAGTGCGCAGGCCGAGGCGGTCATGCTCTGGCCGGGGATCATGTGGGGTCTCCAGCGGCCCGCGCCGCTGTGGGGCTACGTCGTCGATGCGCTGACGGGCGAACCGATTACCGCCACGATCAACTACGCGGGGATCAACTTCACCAATGGTGAATACAACCCGACGGGCCGGTTTGGTCGCTACAACGTGTTTATCCCGCCCGGCACCTACACTTTTTCGCTCACCGCCGCCGGTTACGAGCCGCTGACGCTTGCGAACGTGGTGGTGACGGCTAATTCCACGCGCCTCGACCTCCTCATGTCCCCACCGCCGGTGATCAGTTTCCCCAATGGCGGCGAGCAACTGCCGGTAAATGTCCCGACCACGATCACGTGGACGAACACGAATCCCGCGTGGCGCTACCACGTGCAGTCGACCACTAACGCCGGCCAGATCGGCAACATCACCGACAGCTTTGAGCGGCCGCAATTGGGAACGGATTACGTGACCGGCGGCAACGCGCCTTGGTCGATCAGTTCGCAGTTCGCGCTGGTCGGAACCCGCTCGGCGAAGTCCGGGGGCATTACCAACAACCAGACGACGTGGATGACCCGGACGGGCTCGGCGGGCAACCTCAGCTTCTGGTATCTCGTCAGCAGCGAACCGAACGGCGATTTCTTCAATTTCTACATCGATGGCAACCGCGTGGTACACGCGTCCGGCAACGGCGGCAGTTGGACCCAGTACGCGACCACACTCCCGGCGGGCGACCACCAGTTGAAATGGGAGTACGCCAAGAACGCCAGCATTAGCAACGGCAACGACTCGGTGTGGGTGGACTATCTCCAGTTGGTCAGCGACAGCACGGTGTGGACGGACGTGATCGCCCTGACGCCGCTCGGCGCGACCTCCACAGCCTGGACGCCGACCGTGGTCAGCAACAATTGCAAAGTGCGCATCCGTTCTTACCACACGGACAGCACCTACGGCCCGTGGGGCCAGAGCGCTGGCACGTTCGCGGTCGTGCAGGGGCAGCCGATCTGCCGCGGCGACTGTGACTGCAACGGCGTGATCGATTTCGATGACATCAACTTCTTCGTGGCGGCGCTAACGGGCCAGCAGGCGTGGATCGATCTGTACACCACGGTCTTCGGCCACGCGCCGACCTGCCTGTTCGCGAACTGCGACGTAAACGCATCCGGCGTCGTGGACTTTGACGACATCAACCCGTTTGTCGAGCGAATCGGGCAGAGTTGCCCGTAGCGGGGCGCCGGTAGTGCACGGTATGGCCCTGGGAACGGACCGGAGGAAGGTACGAATCGCCAGCCGGTTGAGCTTGATCGCCACGCTGCGGTAGCGGGGCCGCCCGCGAAAGCAGCGGGGACGAGTGCCCTGACAGATATCTTTGGCCTGGGAAACCATACGGCCACGTTTTGCTCAGGCCGCGATGCGGGTTCCGTCGCCGCAACCGGTTACGGGCATTGAATTTCAGCGAAAGAAGAAAAAGCGGCCGCCACAGCAGGATGATTAGGCGTGGTTTTGCCGATACTTGAAAACACGGTCGTCCGATGCTAAAATCATTGGCGACGAAACGCGGATTACGATAATCTCACCCTTGGCAGTAAGCGCCCCCTGCAAAATCGCGGGGTGGCCGAACCCAAGGGACTTTTTTTTATGCGCACGGCATTCCTCATCGATGGCGGGTTCTTCCTCAGACGATACCACCGGCTCCAGGGCAGCAAGACACCCTTTGAGGCGGCCAAGGCCCTCCATCGGATGTGCCTTGATCATCTAAAAGGACATGGACTGAACGCGCGACCGCGGCCACTCAGCCACTTGTACCGTATTTTTTACTATGATTGTCCGCCACTGATAAAAAAGGCGCACAATCCCATCACCGGTCGGCCGGTGGACTTTTCGCAGACGCCGCTCGCCGGTTGGCGGCTCCAGTTCTTCGAGGAGTTGAAGAAGTTACGCAAGGTCGCGCTTCGGCTGGGCTATCTCAATGAGCGCCATGCGCACTGGATTCTCGCCCCGGACATTCTCAAAAAGCTCCTCGCACGCGAGATTAACATCGAGGCTCTGACTGAAGGCGACGTCCGGTATGACGTTCGCCAAAAGGGTGTCGATATGCGCCTGGGGCTCGATATCGCCTCGCTGGCTTACAAGAAACAGGTGGATCAGATCGTGCTGGTAGCCGGCGACAGCGATTTTGTCCCCGCCGCGAAACTGGCCCGCCGGGAAGGCATCGATTTCATCCTCGATCCAATGTGGGCGCCTATTCGCGACGATCTGCACGAACACATTGATGGCCTACGGTCGGTGTTTCCGCGCCCAACGCCGCCGCAGCCGACAGCGTAGCCATTCATTGCCACGCAAGTACTCAGCACCGGCCGATGGGGCTTCGGACCACATCGCTCGCCAAACAAACAACTCCTTACACAATCCGACTTTGGTTTCCCGCCGCGCGGAGGAATAATAGCGTCGACGGGACGAAAATTCCCCGGAGGCCTACTGCGTGTCGGATGCACTCGTCTTGGACGGCGTGACCAAACGCTTCGGCCGCTTCACCGCGGTCGATGATTTCAGCCTGCGCCTGCCCGCCGGTCAGGTGCTCGGCTTCCTCGGCCCAAACGGGGCCGGCAAGACCACGACGATCCGGATGATCATGAGCATCTTGCACCCGGATGCCGGGACGATCTCGGTGCTCGGCCACCCGCAGGCGTCGGAGGTCAAGGACCGCATCGGTTATCTGCCCGAAGAGCGCGGCCTCTACCGCAAGATGACCGTGCAGGACACGCTCAGCTACTTCGGGCGGCTCAAAGGACTGCACGGCGCGCGCCTGCGGCAGCGCATCGACGAAAACCTTCAACGCATTGGCCTCCACGACTGGCGGCGCAAACGCGTCGAAACCCTGTCCAAGGGCATGTCGCAGAAGCTCCAGTTCATCACCGCGATTCTCCACGAGCCCGAACTCGTGATCCTCGACGAGCCTTTCTCCGGCCTCGATCCGCTGAACGTCGACCTGCTCGAGCGCCTCATCGCCGACCTGCGGCGGAGCGGCAGCACAGTCGTTTTCTCCACGCACCAGATGAACCTGGCCGAACGGCTGTGCGACCGGATCGTACTCATCAATCGCGGGCGCAAGCTCATCGAAGGTACGCTGAACGAGGTCCGCGGCCGGTTCGCGACCCGCTACGTCATGCTCGACGGCGATGGCGATCTGCAGCCGTTGTTGCACCTGCCCGGCGTGACCGAAGTGCAGGTCACGGACAGTCACGCCCGCCTGGAACTGCGCGACGGGACGGACCCCAACACGGTGCTCCGCGCCGCCCTGCAAACCGCCCGCATCCTGAGATTTGAAATCCAGCGCCCGGACTTGCAGGAGATCTTTGTCAAACTCGTCGGGGCTGACGGGCCCGCGACTTCTTCACCGACCGGGGAGCGGCCGAGGGCGGGTGCCGCTTCCGCCGTAGCCCCGTTACGGGAGGTGCCGCATGAATAAACTGCTCACCATCGCCGTCCGCGAGTTCCTCGCGACCGTCCGCACGCGGGCCTTTATCTTCAGCGTGGTGTTGATGCCGGTCTTGATCGTCGGGTCGATCTACGGGGGGCAGTGGGTCGAGCAGGCCGCCCGGCACGAGCAGCAGCCGACCCGCCGCCTCGTCGTCGTCGATCGTGCCGGCGGCGTGCTGGAGAATCTCCGTTGGCAGGTCGAGGCACACAACCAGGAACGTCCCAATCAGCAGTTCGAGCTGGAAGAGGTTCCCGCTGCCGATCAGGACGAGGACGCCCTGACGCAAGCGTTGTCGGCCCGCGTGCGGCAGGAAGATCTGTACGGCTATGTAATCATCACTCCGGACGCCGTCAGCGGCGCCGGCGGCTGTGTGCTGGCGCGCAAGGACAACCAGCTTCAACTCGGCCAACGTATCGAGCGCTGGCTGAGCGAGGCGGTCATCGCGGCCCGCCTGCGGGAAGCACGGCTTGATCCGCTGCAAATCCACGCCCTGCGGCGGCAGGATATCCCGATCCGCGAGCTCGATGCCAAGACCGGTGCTCCCGTCACTGAAAACAGCATGGCGCGGATGCTGACGCCGTTCGCGTTCATGTTCCTGCTGTTCATGGGGACGTTTGGCATCAGCCAGGGATTACTGACGACCTTGATCGAGGAGAAAAGCTCGCGCGTGATCGAGGTGCTGCTCTCCGCCGTCAGCCCAACGCAGCTCCTGGCCGGAAAAATCCTCGGCATGGCGGCGGTCGGGCTGTTGCTGCTGGGCGTGTGGGGCAGCGTTGGCATGAGCAGCGCCCAGCGCTACGGCGTCAGCGAGCTCGTCACCGGTTATCGGCTGGTTATCGCGCTGCTGTATTTTCTGCCTGGTTTTCTGCTGATTTCCGCGCTGCTCGCGGCCGTCGGCTCGGCCTGCAACGAGCTGCGCGAAGCCCAGAGCATGGTCTTCCCGCTCTCCCTGCTCACGATCATCCCGATGATCTTCTGGTTCTACATCGCGGAGCACCCGGCGTCGCTCTTCAGCCTCGTGCTGAGCTACATCCCGCCGATCACGCCCTTTGTGATGATCCTGCGGATTTGCTCCGATCCGGACACGCCGCTGTGGCAAGTCGCGTCCACCCTCGCGCTGCTGTGGGGCAGCGTGGTCGTGATGATCTGGGCGGCCGGCAAGGTCTTCCGCGTCGGCGTGCTCATGTACGGCAAACCGCCGACGCCGGCGGAACTGCTACGGTGGGTACGCTACTCGTAGCGGCCGGGCTCCGTTCCGGCCGTAGCGGCCCGCGCCCCGCGCGGCCGTCCGGCCATCCGAGCCGACAGC
>JAGVEP010000518.1 GCA_020058145.1 Phycisphaerae bacterium
CGCCCTCATGCGCCAGGCGTGCCCCGAGCTGACGGTCACCCAGATCAAGGACATTCTCTACCAAACCGCGTACGACCTCGGCACGACCGGCAAGGACAACAGCTACGGCTGGGGTATGGTCGATGCCTATGACGCGGTAACGATGGCCCAGGACATGTGCGGGCCCCACGCACCGCATGCCCAGGCCGGCGCTGCCGCGACGCCTGAGAACACCCCGGTCAGCGTCACGCTGCACGCCACCGACGACGGGCTCCCGAATCCTCCGGCGGCCATGTCGTACGTCATCGTGACCAAGCCGGCGCATGGCTTCCTCAGCGATCCACAGGGCGGCGCGATCCTCGCCGTGCCGTACACGCTCAACAACAACGGCAATCAGGTGACTTACTCGCCCAATCCCTACTACAACAGCACCGACAGCTTCACATTCAAAGCCAACGACGGCGGCACACCCCCCGAGGGCGGCGACTCGAACGTCGCGACCATCACCCTGACCGTCGGCGGCCCGACGACCGTCTACACGTGGAACCTGGATACCAGCCCAGGCTGGACCATCGAGGGCACTTGGGCCTTCGGGCACCCGACCGGTGGTAGCGGCGATCACGGCGGCCCGGACCCGACCAACGGCCACACCGGCACGAACGTCTACGGTTACAACCTCTCCGGCGGCTATACCAACAACATGCCGGAACGCAACCTCACTACCGCGACGATCAACTGCACCGGTCTCCTGAACGTCAGCCTCGCGTTCTGGCGCTGGCTGGGTGTCGAGGAGAACATCTACGACCACGCGTACGTCAAGGTCAGCAATAACGGCGGAAGCACGTGGAACATCGTCTGGCAAAACCCCGTCGCCACCCTCGACGACGGCGCCTGGACATTCCAGGAGCTCGATCTCTCGGCCTATGCCGACAACCAGCCGAACGTGAAGCTCCGCTGGACAATGGGTGCGACGGATGTCGGCTGGACCTACTGCGGCTGGAACATCGATGACCTCCAGATTCGCCAGTTCGTGCCCAACAACGTCCGCTCCGGCGACCTCAACTGCGACGGCCTCGTCGACTTCGACGACATCAACCCCTTCGTCCTGATGCTCAGCGATCCGGACGCCTGGCAAGCTCAGTATCCCACTTGCGACTGGCGGAACGGCGATTGCGATGGCAACGGCTTTGTCGACTTCGACGACATCAACCGCTTCGTCGCGTTGCTCAGTGGCGCATAACGCCGGCTGATAAGCAGCCGGTAGCACGAAACCAGAAACCGGTAACAGGCCGTTGACCCCACCACGGGAGCCGCGGCCCGGTTACCGGTTTTCTGTTGCCTGCGTCCCGCCGCCCGCTTGGGCCGCGGGCCCGCCTGGCGCTGGGCGTGGTTCGTTGCCCGACAGCAGCGCCGTCAGTTCAGCCAGCCTACGCTGCACGGCCTTTGCCGCGTCCGCCTCCGTGGCGCTCGCGTTGGGTTCGCTGCCGGTACCGGCTGCCAACCCACGCGACGGAACCGGCCCGGCCGCCCGCCGCTTGGGGCCGTCGGTCCGATCCTGCCGCCACCAGCGCGTCACGGTTTGCTCTACATCGTCATCGGCGGCGGCCGCTCCTGCGCTCCACAGCGCGAAGAAATCCACGTCACCGCTCCGCGGCAACCGCGGCGGCAGGTCGATCAGCGTGCGCATCGGCATCAGCACGGAATCACCAATGATGAACCCCTCGCCTGGTCGCAGACTCGGCAGCAACGTGATCAGGCTGCGAAACTGGTCGCTCACGACCCGCGCCGCGTAGTTCTGGTCCTCGGGGTTGTTCATGCGCATCAGAATCATCGTGTTGCACTGACTCAGAATCGTCTCGGAAAGCTCACTCGGCCGCTGCGTCACCACCATCGCCGAGACACCGTACTTGCGGCCCTCGCGGGCCACCTTCTCCACCGCGTCGCGCGCGAACAGCGGCACGCTGCGCTCGCCCCGCGGCAGGTAGTTGTGCGCTTCTTCAAACACCAGCACAAACGGCCGGCGCGTTTCCACCGGCGCCCAGAAGTTGAAGTCGAACAGCATCCGCGTCAGCACGGCAACCGTGATGTCCACCACGTCGTGCGGCAAACCCGACAGATCGACGATCGTCAGGTTACGCCGCGGCGTGCCCTGCCCGAGCAACTGCCGAATCACCGCGGCCGCGCTACGGCTGAGCGCCCCCGGCGTGGCGTGGGCGTCGAAGTGCGGCGCCAACTCGGAGTTCTGGGGGGCCTGCAGCAGCGGCCGCAACAGAAAGTCATACCGCCGATCGCTCAACCGCGTCTCGAGCAGGTTGACCAACCCGAGCAGCCGACCGAAATACGTCGCGTGCGGCACCTCGCCTTCCGGATTACCCTTGTTGAATTCCATGCGCCGCGTACTGAGCAGTTGCTCCTGCTCCGCGAGCGGCAATTGCCGGTACGGCAAGCGGGTGAAGGCGTAGTTCTCGCTGCTCAACACGAAACGCGCGTCGTTCAGGTTCTCCGCATAGATCTTGAGCTGTTCCAGCGAGTAGTAGACCGGCGTGTCGATCGTACACTCGGTCAGCAGATCCAGCTCTTCCGCCGCAGGCCGCTTCAGCCGCTCCAGCGCCGTGCGCAGAAACACGCGCTGCACGTTTATGTTCAGCGGGTTGTTCGCATCCAGAAACAGACGCTCCAGCTCGGCGTAGCGCAGCATCCAGTACGGCAGCACGAGATTGCGGTCCGAGAGATACGTCACATTCGGCAGCGGTCGGCCGGCGCCGTCGCTGAAGGCGGGCAGATACTCGCCGTGCATGTCGAACAGCACGATCTGCGTGTGCGGCAGACGCAACGTTTCGTGAATGACCTTGGCCGTCGTGACGCTCTTGCCGGAGCCGCTGTTGCCCATGATGGCGACGTGTTTGGCGAAGAACTCCTTGCCGAGGGCCCGCACCTCGAAGGTGGTGTCGACGGCGAACCGTCCGAGCGAGAACGCCTTGCGGCGGGTCGTGTCGCCGGCCGCTTCGTTGAAGCAGCCGAAGATGAGGGCGAAGTCCTCGTCCACGGCGAGGCGCACGTGGTCGCCGAGGGTGGGGTAGTCATTCACGCCGCGGGAGAACCGGCCGTCGCGGACGGTGCCGATGAGTTGCACGGTCATGGTGACGCGGCGGGGCTGGCGGGGATTGGGGCCGGGCTCGAGTTCGCCGGTCGCGCCGACACGGGTAACGTAGCCGATGAGTGTAAGTTGCTCGAGCGGCAGCGCAATATAGGTCCCGAGCCGGCCGATGCGGTAGAGTTTGCCCTTGTGATTGACGTGCAGGTCATCGACGCTGATCTGCACTTCGACCTCGTCGCCGCTGACGCCGATAACATGTCCGATCTTGAGCGCGTCCATCGGGCCTTTCTCTGGGCGCAGGCGTTCCCAATGGTCTTATCGAACACTTTCGGGAGGGGATGCAGCAGGCGGGCCGCATGGCAGGGTTGGCAGGCCCTCGACCAGGCGATCCTCAAGGAAGCCTTGCGGGGAAAATACTGAGCCCGACGCGGCGGTTGACAGGTCAAGGATATTGAAGTTCAACTACGTTCAGGCGGACCAGCCGGATGAGAGCTCGCGTGAGATTCGGATCGTTGCTGCGCACGACGCGCTCCAAGACAGCGCCATCCTTCATCGCCGCGCTCAGCTTTGGAGAACGCGTCGCGGTGACCGGGCCCGAAGTCAAGAGCGGCAGGTCGTCCGATAGTCCGACGCCCCTTTCGCGCAGGTGCCGTTCGAGAATCCGTGCCGCGGCGGCAGTTTTGCGTTCTTCAAGATTGGCCCCGGAAAACGCGACGTTTTCTACGTTCAAGCCCAAAGCCACCACTTGGTCGCGCAATTGACTCAGGCGCTTTGGGTCGAAATCGGGATGCGTGTAGCGGATCGTGGCAAGATCGTCGGCGACCTCATTAAACGCGAGCAGTTGACCGATCTCATCGGTCAAGAACAAGACGCGAATGTCCGTCTTGCCTGCCAGATAGACAACTATGTTGTCTTTGGAGTAGGGTCTTTGTGGATCGGGGCGGGTGATGAGGCAATCGTCGACCAACTCGTCCCGTGCCTGCTCTATCGTTCGCCGCACAGCCTCACGGCGCCTCACGAGTTCCGACTTGAGCCGGTAGCTAAGTTTGGCCGCCCGCTCCGATTGGAGAAACGCCTCCGTGTCGCTCAGGGTGAATTCTTCTCGCCGGTCTCGTAATTCGAGCGCGCATTTCACGCTCCCCTCGACAAGGGAGCGTGAGGTCGTGACGACAATACTCTCTCGGATATTGCGGTTTCCACTCGCGCTGCACCCGGCTAAGCACAATCCAGCAGCGAGGATGAAAACGGTTGCCGGGACAAGGCGCCAATAATGGTAGATCAGGCGTTTCTGCTCTTCACCGCCTACAAACCTACTCCATTCGGCGAGCCTGCCACCCGCGACCTGAAGGTGCCCCGAGCGCGCGCCACGACACACCACTCGCAGCTTCCGAATGCCCATCTTCCATACTCCGATCCGCACCGAGGAGGAAGCCCCAGACACGTGTTCCCCCTTGTCTTGTAACCTCGCAGCTTTGCCACGATGAGCTCGCAACCGGCGAGCAAGCTCTAGGAACAACGAGGCGCACTCAATGCCCGCCATTCCCGAACAGACCCACCGTCGCCAGGGCTCCCGCGTACATGACAACATTCGCGTAGTTGTGGGCGACGACCGGAGCCAGAAGGCTCCCGGTCCGATCCAACGCGACTCCATAAAACACTCCTAGAATAAACGCTACAATCACCTGCACGACATTGTAATCCGGGATTATTCACCAACCTGCTCCGCGTAGTGTAACGCGCCGGTGCGGGGGCCTTCAAGGGCAAAACAGGCGTCCGGAAGCCGGCACAAGAACGCGGCGCGTGATCGCGAGGTTCGTCGGCGACTTCGGACGCTCGGTTGGGAATCACTCACGGTCTGGGAGTGTCAACTGAAAGACACACAACGACTCGGGGACCGGTTGCGCATCTTCCTGGACGCGCGTTGAAACGGCTCGTGTCCGCCGCCTCCAAGAAACGCAGGTCAAACTGAGATGTGTTCCATTCGTCCGTCATTTTGACCGCTTATTTGGAACGCTAAGGTCAAGTAAATAAAGTGGTTAGGCGAAATGTCATCTCTTATTTGACAGGCTATTTGCACTCGAATCTGTCCGGCTCTTCGCACCCGATCCGCAGCCAGCCGGCGCGCTCACACAATCCCCCGATATTCCTCCAGCACCTCCGGGTTCGCCAGCGCGTCCACGTTCGGCACGTCCTGGCCGTGGATCATCTGCCGGACGGCCATCTCGACTTTCTTTGAATTACGCGTGTACGGAATGGCGCTGACGGCCCGGATGTGCTTCGGCACGTGCCGCCGGGTCGCACCTTCCGCAATCGCCGTGCGAATCTTCTTCGCCAGCGCAGTGTCCAGGGTCACGCCCGCCCGCAGCACCACGAACAGGCAGACCTCCACGTCGTCGTCCGCCGTGTCTTTCCCGACCACCACGCAATCCGCGATCTCGGGCAGCCCCTCGACGATGCGGTAAATCTCGGAGGTGCCGATCCGCACGCCGCCGGGGTTAAGCGTGGCGTCGGACCGACCATAGACGATGATGCCGCCGCGCTCGGTGAGCTCGATGTAATCGCCATGCCGCCAGACGTCCCGGCCAGGATAAAACTCGAAGTACGCCCCGCGATATTTCTCGCCCTGGGGGTCGTTCCAGAAGCCCACCGGCTGCGACGGGAACGGATTGCAGCAAACCAACTCGGCCTTCTGCCCCGTCACCGCGTGACCCTGCTCGTCCCACGTCTGCACGTCCATGCCCAGCCCGCGGCTCTGGATTTCGCCCGCATACACGGGCAGCAGCGGGTTGCCGAGCATGAAGCACGAGATGATGTCCGTCCCGCCGCAGATCGACGCAAGTTGATGGTCCTGCTTCACCCGGTCATAGGTCCAGCGAAACAGCTCGCTGCTCAATGGCGACCCGGTCGAGCAAATGCAACGCAGCGCGGACAGATCGTGATCGCGCCCGGGATGCAGGTCCGCCTTCTCGCACGCGGCGAGGTATTTCGCGCTGGTGCCGAAAACGTGGAGCTTCGTTTCTTCGGCCATTTTCCACAGCCGAGCCATCGTGGGATAGCCGGGGTTGCCCTCGAACAGGACCAGTGCCGCCCCGACGCCGAGCCCGCTCACCAGCCAATTCCACATCATCCAGCCGCAGGTTGTGAAGTAGAAAATCCGCTCGCCGGCCCGCAGGTCGGTGTGCAGCATCAGCTCCTTCGCGTGTTGCAACAGCGTGCCGCCGTGACCGTGCACGATGCACTTGGGCACACCCGTCGTCCCCGAGGAGTACATGATGAACAGCGGATGGTCGAACGGCACTTCCTCGAACACGAGCGGCGGCGCAGACCGATCAACCGGTCCCAGGAAATCCCGCCACAAGACCACCTTGGATAGCCCGGCCAGGTCCGGCTGCTCGTCCAGAAACGGCACGACCACGACCTGCCGCACGGTCGGAAGCTGCGGCAGCATTTCTTTCACGCGTGAGAGTGTCTCAAACCGCTTGCCGCCGTAGGCGTAGCCGTCGGTTGCGACGAGGACCGTGGGTTCGATTTGCCCGAAGCGGTCGAGCACGCCGCGGACGCCGAAGTCGGGCGAGCAGGACGACCAAATAGCCCCGAGGCTTGCGGCGGCGAGCATCGCGACGATGGTCTCCGGCACGTTGGGCATGAAGCCCGCCACGCGGTCGCCGCTTTGGACGCCGACTTGCCGGAGCGCTGCGGCACAGCGGGCCACGTCGGCACGCAGCTCGCGACGGGACATGCGGCCGCGTTTGCCGGCCTCGTTCTCGAAGATGAGTGCGTCCTGGTCGTCATCGAAACGGAGCTGATGCCGGGCGTAATTGAGCTTCATGCCGTCGAACCACTTGGTGCCCAACATGCCGTGGCCGCTGATGACGCTTCGCGCCGGGGCGGAAGGTCGCACGCCCGCGTAGTTCAACAGCTCGGCCCAGAAGTCGCCGGCGTGCTCGATCGACCAGCGGCGTAAGGCCTCCCACTCCGCGGCGATGCCCTGCCGTCGCGCCATAAGCTGCATGAACTCGTACAACTGTGTTCGGGCGACCCGCTCGGGCGTGGGCTGCCATAAGGGCGTCGGCGTGGACATCGATCGGCTTCCTCTGCGTGGAAACTCTCGCAACCGCGCTATTTTCGGGTCCGCGGGCAGGCGGGTCAACGTGACGGCGCGGGCGGGTTCGTGCTACAATACTGTGGAGAGGCGCTTGCGATGAACCGCGAACAGCTTTTGGCCCGTATTTCCATCGATCCGCTGGTGTGCTTCGGCAAGCCGTGCATCCGAGGTACGCGCATCTGGGTGTCGCTGATCCTGGATTTGCTGGCGGGCGGCACCCCCATCCCGGAGTTGCTCGCGAACTACCCGGGTGTAAGTGAAGACGATATTCGCGCCTGCATAGCCTACGGGGCGGAGATGTCGCGGGAGCGCTATCTGAATCTGGCCGGCTGATCTGTGAGCATCACGGGGCAACGCGTGCGAATCAAGCTGGACGAGAATCTCGGCGAGCGCTGCCGACGCCTGTTGGCCGAGGCGGGTCACGAAGTCGCGACTACCCAAGAAGAGCAGCTCCGGGGGGCTTTGGACGCCCGGCTGATTGCACACTGCCGGGCGGAGGAGCGCTGTCTGGTCACGCTCGACCTGGATTTCGCGAACCCCCTCGTATTTCCGCCCCGGGAGAATGCCGGATTGGTTGTCCTCCGACCTCCGGCGCGACCGTCACTCGAGCACCTGGAGGAGTGCGCACGCACGCTTATCCGCGGTTTGCAACGGGAGACGCCCGTCAGAAAGCTCTGGATCGTCGAGGTTAACCGCATCCGCGAGTACCAACCGGAGGAGGACGACACCTGAGGCGCGCGCAACTTGGCTCCACGTTCGTTCTAGCCGCTGCCCCAGGCGAATCAAACCAGTTTCGCGCGCGGGCGCACCGGACTTGACGAACCTCCGCCCGCGGGCTTAGCGTACCACCCGTGGCTGAACCGCGTCCCGAGAGGACGAACTATGGCCTACGAAATCACCAAAGCGGAAGTCTGGGCCGGCGACATCGAGGACCGGCCGGGTATCCTCGCTGAGAAGCTCGGCACCCTGCAGGCGGCCGGCGCTAACCTCGATTTTGTGATCGTCCGACCCACCGCGGGCCTGGCGGGATCCGGCGTGCTGTTCGCGGCCCCGCTTGTCGGGGCGCAGCAGATCGCGGCGGCCGAAGACGTCGGCCTGCGCAAATCGGCATCGATGCACGTGCTGCGCGTCATCGGCCCCGACCGCCCCGGCCTCGGCGCCGGCATCGCACGCACCCTCGCGGAAGCGGGCGTGAATATCGCCGGCCTGTCGGCCGCCGCAATCACCGACACGGCCCTGTTCTACATCCGCTTCACCGCGGAAGCCGATGCCAAGCGCGCCGCCCAGGTGTTGACCGCGAAACTTGGGTAGCTGCCAGACCCGCGGCACACCGACCCAGGGGTCACTGCGCCGCCGCGGGCGCCGGACTGCACACGCCGTCAACGGGGTTGCCAACTGTGCGGATGATGTTCGCCGCATCGGCTTCGACCCGCGTCCCAGAAAGCACGCCGCGGACCTGCCGCGTCATCAGCACGTCGAGCTGCTCCACGTAGTAGCACGGGAGGTCGGGCCGGGCGTGCGGCGTGCCCAGCCCGGCGTCGTCGGTCAGGAACGAGTACTCACCGAGCGTCAGGAACGCCCCCACCCGCAGGAGGAACTCGAGTTCGGAATACGCCACGCTCGCCGCGATCGGGTACATCGCCACGGCCTTGCCCCGCAGCGCCTGAAGGGCGTCAAACGCACGGCGGGCGAATTCCAAGTGCGGCGGCGCATCGGTGATGACAAACAGGACGCGCGCCGTAGCGGAGCCCGGCGGCTGCCAGTTCAACTGCGCGGCCTTTTCGAGCGCCTGGTGCAGCGCTTCGGGCACGTCGCCGCCACCCTCGGCCGTTTGCGCGCTGAGCCGATTTGCGAACTCGTCCAGCGAGCCGGTGAAGTCAAAGCTGCGGGCCACGTACACGTCGCCCAGGTCACGGAACGCGATCAGGGCGTAGCGCTGTGTAACGCTCGGATACAGCCCCGCCACCGCCTCGGCAATCTGCCGAACCTCGGTTTTCAGGTACGTCAGCTCCGCCGTCATGCTCTGCGTCGTGTCGATGACGAAGGCCAGATCGAGCTGCCGCGGCAGCGCCCCGACGCCGCCGTCGAACGTCACGTCCCACTCCAGGTTCTGCGCCATGCGCGTCTCGACCAGCGGCGCCGAGCCGTCCGGCGGGAACACGGCCAGCGTGTAGAGCGTCGTGCCCGTACCGTCGTCCAGATCGGTCAGGAACACGAGGCGGCCGTCGCTGCCGGTGTTGCGGTCGAGGATCGTCCTCGGCGGCTCATCGGTAGTCTGGATCAGCACGCGGGCATCGCCGACCGGCTGAGCGAGTCCGTCCCGCAAGCTGACGACGATCCGCCGGCCGAGTGGGACGTTCGGCAGTACGCCGGCGTCGTCGGCCTGGAGTACCTCCGAGATGAACGCCCGGAACGTGTCGAAGTTCAGATTGTCATTGAGGCTGCCGGCCGTCAGGGCGCCGGACGGGACCGCGACCGCGGCCTGCCCGACTTGCTCGGCGGGCGTGGCCGCCACCGCGGTCTCGGCCGCGACGACGTTGCCCACAATTCCGCTCGCAGGCGCGGCGTTCGGATCGGTGCGCCCGGCATCCGTTGTGTTTGGATCGGTTGCAGTGGACGTGGCTTCACTGACATCCGGCGTCTGGTTGTACTGAACGAAACACCCGGGCAGCCCGACCAGCGGGCAGAGACCGAGCGTCAACCACGTGCCGACTTCAAGGAATCGTCTGGGGGTCATGTGGTTTGTCCTCCTTGACATGGGCAAGCGCCGGCAGGCGTGGCAAAGCACGCTGTGCGAAACCGGCCGACCATGGCGGGGCCCGTGTCGTCCATGACCTGGAAAAACCTCACTCAGCACGCATTGCGCGCGGGGGCCAGTGGTTTGTCAAGGGCAAGTTAGGCGCGCCGAGCGGCGCGTTAGACCTTCTTCACACCGAGCAGGTTGCGCAGCACCATCGGCAGGACACCGCCGTGGCGGTAGTACTCGACCTCGATCGGCGTATCGATCCGGCAAATGGCCTTGAACTCGACCCGCCGACTGGTTTCGGGGTTCGTCCCCATCACCGTCAGCTCCTGGTGCGGGCGGAGCTTGTTGGAAAGCTCGGGGATGTCGTAGAACCCGCGGCCGGTCAGCCCCAACGTCTCACACGATTCGCCGGGTTTGAACTGCAGCGGCAGCACGCCCATCCCCACCAGGTTGCTGCGGTGAATGCGCTCAAAACTGACGGCGATAACCGCGCGCACCCCGAGCAGCAGCGTGCCTTTGGCCGCCCAGTCACGCGAGCTGCCCATGCCGTAGTCCTTGCCCGCCAGCACTATCAAGGGCGTGCGGGCGGCCTTGTAGCGCATCGCGGCGTCAAACACGCTCATCTGGTTGCCGGTCGGCAAGTGCAGCGTCAGGCCACCCTCAGTCCCCGGGGCGAGCAGATTGCGCAGCCGCGGATTGGCAAACGTGCCACGCGTCATCACGCGGTCGTTGCCGCGCCGTGAGCCATAGCTATTGAACTCCGCCGGCTCGACGCCCTGCTCCTGGAGGTACGCACCGGCCGGCGACCGCGGATCAATCTCGCCGGCCGGACTGATGTGGTCCGTCGTCACGCTGTCGCCGAGGATCAGCAGGCAGCGCGCCTGGTCCAGCGGTTGGATCGGCGGGGGGGTGGCGGAGAAATCAACGAAAAACGGCGGCTCTTGGAGGTACGTGCTGACCTCGTCCCACTCGTACACCGCCCCGGCGCCCGTTTTCAGCCGCTGCCACTCCGCCGGCCCCGCAAACACGTCCGCGTAGTGCTTGCGGAAGACCTCCGGCGTGACGAACTGCTGCGTTGCCGCGGCGGTCTCCGCCTGCGTCGGCCAGATGTCCTTGAGGAACACCGGCTGCCCGGCTGGATCGTGCCCGAGCGGCTCAGTCAGCAAGTCGATGTCCACCGTTCCCGCCAGCGCATACGCCACCACCAGCGGCGGTGACGCCAGGTAGTTCGCCTTGACCTGCGGGCTGATGCGGCCCTCAAAGTTGCGGTTGCCGCTCAGCACGGCAGCCGCGACGAGCCCGGATTTCTGCAGCGCCGTGCTGACCGCCGCCGGCAGCGGCCCGCTGTTGCCGATGCACGTGGTGCAGCCATAGCCGACGGTGTGGAAGCCGAGTTTTTCGAGCGCCGGCGTGAGCCCGGCCTGCTCGAAGTAGTCCGTCACCACGCGTGAGCCCGGCGCGAGCGACGTCTTGACCCACGGTTTGACCGTCAGGCCGCGCGCGGCCGCCTTTTTCGCGACCAGCCCCGCCGCGATCATCACGGACGGATTGCTCGTGTTGGTGCAACTCGTAATCGCGGCGATGACCACCGTGCCATGCTGGAGCGTCGCGGCGTGGCCGGCGTCTTTCCAGCCGGCGGTCCCCTGCAAGTCGGAATCGCTCAGCGCAAACCCGCGCGCCTTGAGCGGGGCCTTGAGCGCCTCGCGAAACGCCGTCTTCATCCGCGACAGCGGCACACGGTCCTGCGGCCGCTTCGGACCCGCGAGGCTCGGTTCGACCGTGCCCAAGTCCAGCGCGACGATTTCGGAATACTGGGGGTCGGGGCTGCCGGCGGCGCGGAACAGACCCTGTTCCTTGCAGTACCGCTCGACCAGCTCGACCTCGTCGGCCAGGCGGCCCGTAAGCTGGAGGTATTCGAGCGTCCGGTCGTCGACCGGGAAAAAGCCCATGGTCGCCCCGTATTCGGGGGCCATGTTCGCCAGCGTCGCGCGGTCCGGCAGGCTCAGCGCCGCCAGTCCTTCGCCGAAGAACTCGACGAACTTATCGACCACGCCGACGGTCCGCAGCACCTCCGTGACTTGGAGCACCAGGTCCGTGGCCGTCGTTCCTTCACGCAACGCCCCGGTCAGCCGGAAGCCGACCACTTCGGGAATCAACATGTACAGCGGCTGGCCCAGCAGGGCGGCCTCGGCTTCGATTCCGCCGACGCCCCAACCCAGCACGCCCAGCCCGTTGATCATCGTCGTGTGGCTGTCGGTGCCGACGAGCGTGTCGGGAAACGCCTGCACGCGGCCGTCCACTTGCCGGCGGACGACCACTTTGGCGAGATATTCGAGATTGACCTGGTGGACGATGCCCGTGGCCGGCGGCACGACGCGGAAGTTGTCGAACGCGCTTTGTCCCCAGCGCAGAAATTCGTACCGTTCGCGATTGCGGTGAAATTCGAGCTTCGCGTTGAGCGCCAGCGCATCGACACGGCCAAAGTGATCCACCTGCACGGAGTGGTCGATCACGAGATCCGCCGGGATGATCGGGTTAATCCGCTGCGGGTCCCGTCCCAGCCGCCGCAGGGCCGAGCGCATCGCCGCGAGGTCGGCAATCGCCGGCACGCCGGTGAAATCCTGCAAGACGACGCGGGCCGGCTTGAACGGGATTTCGCCGTCGGTGCGCGCCGCGGGCTGCCAGCGCGCCAGCGCGCGAACGTGCTCTTCCAGCACCGCGGACCCGTCCACGTTCCGCAGCACGTTCTCGAGCAGCACACGGATGGAGTAGGGCAGCCCGGAAAGCCGGACCAGGCCGGCCTTTTCGAGTGCGTCCAGCCGGAAAACGTCCACGTCACCGCCGCGCGTCGTCAGCACGGCCCGGGCATCGATCGTCTTGGCAGGTTTACGACTCATCCGTGCGATCTCCACCCGCGGGGGGTGCTTCCGGCTCCGCGGGGGTTGGTTGGGGCGGTTCCGTCAACGGATTCGGCTCCGTCGGCGGGGGCGGACTCGGCGGCGGC
>JAGVEP010000101.1 GCA_020058145.1 Phycisphaerae bacterium
CCCGTTGGGGCGAAGACGCTGACTGGGGGCTGTGACCGCGGGCTCGCTGCGCTTCGCCCGCGGCTACGACCCGTCGCCCTTTCAGGGCGTTTGGCCAGTCAGCATGCCGTTCCACCGCCCGCCACAAAACGTGGTCACACCCTGAGGGCGCCGCGCCCGCGGCGCGGGCGAGACGCGCGACCCGCCAGACGGTACAGTATCGGCCCGCGAAGACGCGCAACGCGGCCGATCGAGGAACCTATGCCCCTTACGGAATTGCTGGAGCTGGCCAAAACGGGGAAGGGCGAGGCGTTTGAAACGCGCTGCCTGGAGTTGCTGGAAAGCGGGATGCTCACGCTGGCCCAATTGATCGGGCCATTTGAGCAATTCGAGCGCGACGGCCGGGCCGAGCGGCTGGTCACACTCACCCAGATGGTCTTCGAGACGCTGGCCCCGACGACGGACCCGGCGGCGGCGCTCGCCTTGGCGCGCGTCGCACTCATCGCCGCGCCGCAGAACGAAGAACTCCGCAAGCTCACCGTCGAGTTGTACCGGCAGGTTTACGGACAAGAACCGAATTTGCAGGCGGTTCTGGAGTCGTCGGGCCTGATCACCGGACGGGCGGTGCGCACTGCGCTCCGTGTTCTCGACCTGTGCCTCGCCCTACAGCCCGGCGATCTGCTCATCAGCCGCATGGACGACCGCGTCGTCGAAATCACCGACCTCGATCGCGCCCGCGGGCTGTTCACCTTGCGGCGTGAAGGTCGCGTAACGACGCTGCCGGCCGCGGAAGTGTCGCGTGAGTACGACCGCATCGCGCGCGACGATTTCCGTGCCCTGCGCCAGGCACCGCCGGAGCAACTCGCCAAGCTGATCGCGGATGACCCGGTGGCGGTCGTCATCGGCATCATCCACGCCCACGGCGAGCACATCGACGCTGATCTGCTGCGGCAGGAGCTGGTGCCGCGGTACATCGAGCAGCAGGCCTGGTCTACCTGGTGGAGCCGCGCGAAGCGGCTGCTCAAACGCTCGCCACACGTCGTCGTCGAGGGACGCGCGCCGATCCTCCTGACGTACTGCGCTGCGGGCCACACGGTCGAGGACGAGACCTGGGCGGCGTTCGCAGGGCACAACGAGCCCGAAGATTGGCTGGGGACGGCGGAGGGGTATCTGCGCGAGAAGGCCGCGCGCAAGGAGCCGCCCGACGCCGTGCTGCTGCAGCGGCTGCACGACCACATTGCGAACTGCATCACCGCGGTCCGCGCGCGACGACCGGCCGAAGCGCTGGCGTGTGCCCTCGTCCTCGGCCGCCTCGGCGAGAAGGGCGTGCCGACCACCGCGGACGCGCGGGAACTGGCCGTGACGATGTTGCGCGAGACGGCCGACCCGGTCCTGCTGCTCAAGGGCGTGAGCCACGAGGGCCTGCGCGAGCGCGGCCTGGAGTTGCTGAAAGCGGCGCACCCAGAAACGTGGGTGGACATGATCCTCGGCTGGTTATCGACGGCGCCCGCGGTGCTGCTCGACAAGCTCGCCACGGCGGCCGTTGACGCCGGCCGGGTGGAAGACGTGCAGTGTTTCGTCGACCTGGGGCTGGCGGACCCGGCTGGCCACCCCGAGTTGTTCTTTTGGTTGTGGAAGACGCCGACCCGCGCGCAGGCCTTGCGGTTGCCGGCGGACGCCGAGCTCTTCCGACAGATTCTCGACATGCTGAGCGCCTTGGGCCGGACGGTGACCGCGGAGCCGGAGGTGGTGAAGGAATTCCGCCACCGCATGAAAGCCGCGCTCGGGCTGCGCGACTACGCCAAGGTCCGCCAGGTTTTTCAAGCGTGCAGCGAATCCTCGGCCATTACGATGCGCCGGCAGCTAAACCGGCTCGAAGGGCTGGGCGACAACGCCCCGACGAAGATGCTCGACATCTTGCGCGACGTGCACCCGCTCCTGTGGGTCGTGCGCTCTAAGCAGGTGGCGCCGTGGCAGGAAAAGGACTACATCTGGAGCACGCCGGAAGGCGCCAATCGCCGCACGGCCGAACGCGACGAGATCCTCAACGTGAAAATGCCGCAAAACGCCAAACGCATCGGCGAAGCGGCTTCGCACGGCGATTTGAGCGAAAATTCCGAGTACAAGTTCGCGCTCGAGGAGCGCGATTTGCTGCGGGCGCGGCTGGCGACGATCAACGACGAGCTGTCGCGGACACGCGTACTCAGCGCCCACGATGTGCCCGCCGATATTGTGGGCATCGGCTCGCGCGTGACCCTCCGGACCGTGGCCGACGGCACGGAAAAAGTAATGACGTTTCTCGGGGCTTTCGACTCAGACGTCGATCACGGCATCTACAGCTACGTGGCCCCGACGGCGCAGAAACTCATGGGCAAGTCGATCGGTGAGCACGTCACGTTCCTCGTCGATGGCCAGGAGTGCGAGTTCGAAATCGTGGCCTTGGCCAACGCGCTCGACCATGGTTCAAAGGGCACCGGCGTGCCCGGAGTGTATTTGTGAAGCGACCCGCCGCTAACCCCCGTTCCACACGCTCGCCGGCAAGTCGGGCCCTGCCAAAGACGAGTTCTCGAGCTGCAGCAGCCAAATCGCGCGGGCAGACCGCCGCCGTTCGCCAGTTGCTCTCCCGCTTCCACCGGCAGTTGGAGCGCTTGTATGGCGCACGCCTGCTTAAACTCGTGCTCTACGGTTCGCAGGCCCGCGGAAACGCGGTCGACGGTTCCGACATTGACGTGCTGGTCGTCCTTAAGGGGGCGGTCGCGCCCGCGCGGGAGATTGCGCGGGTCAGTCCGATCGCAGCGGCATTATCTCTGGACGCCTGCATGACGCTCTCCTGTCATTTTGTTTCAGAAAGACGTTTCCAGTCCGAACAGAGTCCGCTGCTGATGAACGTGCGGCGTGAAGGGGTAGCGGTGTGACACCGGAGCAGCAAGCGCTGTTGGAAAAGGCGGAGCAGAGTCTGGGTGCAGCCCGACTGCTTGCCACGAAAGGCTATTCGGACTTTGCCGTCTCGCGGGCCTATTACGCGATGTTCTATACCGCGCAAGCTATCCTGCTCAGCAAGAAACTCAGTTTTTCCAAGCACTCCGCGGTCATCGCCGCGTTCGGCCGGCACTTCGCGAAGCCGGGACACCTGCCCGCCCGGAGTTTTCGTCGTCGCCGGCGTGCTGATCCTCATCGGCAAGAAGGCCGGCGTGCCGGAGCCCGGCGTGCCATCAAACGATGAACGCTGACGTCGCGCACTACGTACCGCACCCGCTGTGGAGCGCGCCGTTCGTCGCGCTGCTGCTCACCATCGCCCTCTTCCCGCTCGTGCCGGCGTGGCACCATTGGTGGGAACAAAACCGCCACAAGTTGTCCGTCGCACTGCTGCTCGGTGCGGCGACGCTCGGGTACTACGGCCTGCGCGGCGTGGGCGTCGCTGCGCATGGCGCCGCTCCGACGACGGCTGGCCTGCCGACCGTGCTGCGCGTGCTCGAACACGCCGTCCTGGCCGAGTACGTGCCGTTCATGGTGCTGCTGTTCAGCTTGTACGTCATCGCCGGGGGCCTCGTCGTCCGCGGCGACCTGCGCGCGACGCCGCTGGTCAACACGACGATCCTCGCGGTCGGCGGCCTGCTGGCGAGCCTCATCGGCACGACCGGCGCGGCGATGGTCCTGATCCGGCTCCTGCTCAAGACGAACTCCGAACGCCGCCGCGTCGTCCACACGGTGGTCTTTTTCATTTTCATCGTCGCGAACGTCGGCGGGAGTCTGCTGCCCATCGGCGATCCGCCGCTTTTTCTGGGTTATCTCAAAGGCGTCCCTTTCCTCTGGACGCTCAGTCTGTGGCGGGAATGGGCCTGTGCGCTCGGTATTCTGCTGGTGATTTACTACGTGTGGGATTCGTGGGCCGTGCGACATGAATCGCCGGAGGCCTTGCAGCGGGACGCAGCCGAGCGCGCCCCCGTGCACGTGGCCGGGCTGGTCAACATTGTCTGGCTGCTCGGCGTGGTGGCCGCCGTCGCGACCCTGGACCCGACCAAGCCGTTTCCGGGCACGGCGTGGCGCGCTTTTCCATACTTGCGCGAGATCGTGCAGCTCGCGCTGGCCGGCCTGTCGCTGCTGACCACGGCCAAGCTGCTGCGGACGGAGAACCAATTCAACTACACGGCGATCGGCGAGGTCGCGTGTCTGTTCATCGGCATCTTCATCACCATGCAGGTACCGATCGAGATACTTCAAGCCAAGGGTGCGGAGTTGGGGTTGGTACACAGTTGGCAGTTCTTCTGGGCCACCGGTGTACTCAGCGGCTTTCTCGACAATGCCCCGACTTACGTGGTCTATTTCCAGACCGCCGGCACACTGGCCCCGCCGGGGATGGCGCTGCTGTCCGGGGTTGACACCGCGACGGGTTCCATCCCGATTCCCTTGCTGACGGCGGTCAGTTGCGGCGCGGTATTCATGGGCGCCAACACCTACATTGGCAACGGGCCGAATTTCATGGTCAAAGCCATCGCCGAGCAAGCTGGCGTGAAGATGCCGAGTTTCTTCGGCTACCTGGCCTACTCGGGTGGAATTCTGGTGCCGCTGTTCGTGCTCATCACGCTGGTGTTCTTCCGCGGGTAGCAGCGGCGGCCGGTGGTCGACGTGGGGAGTGGGTGTAGTCCAAAACTGTCGTGGCCGCCCCGCGCGGTGAGCCGTCTGTCCGAGCCCCACGCGCCAGCGTGGGGTTTTCCGCGGAGCGCGCTGCGCGGACCCCAGGCTCGCGCCTGAGGCTCG
>JAGVEP010000528.1 GCA_020058145.1 Phycisphaerae bacterium
AGCGGTCATCCGCGGCGGCGTCGGGTGGACGGACCACGGCCGGACCGAGCCACAGCCCGCCGGCACGGTCGAAGACGTAGGCGGCGCCACTGCGGTTCGGCAGATCGCCGCCGCGTCGGCCGACGATGACCCGATCGCCCGTGACGGCGACCGTGACTCCCAAAGCGTGCGACCAGTCGGTGAGCTTCGCTCCCGCGCTCCAGCCTCCTGACTCGCGTGTGAACACATACGCGGCGCCGGGGTTACCCCAACTGGTCGTGAATGACTTGGCGGCGGCGAGTACGTCACCGTCGAGCGCGACCGCCGAGCCCAGATTGCCGTTGGGGTTCGGGTCCGGCCCGAGCAGCTTGCTGGTCCAGGTCCATTCGCCGGCGATGCGCTCGAAAACGTATACTGCTCCGCAGTGTGCCGGGGGGCCGTCGACGGCGGGCGCCCCGACCGCGAGCGTGTCACCGCGCAGCGCTACCGATGTGCCAAACACGGCGCCCGGTCCGGCGTCCGGTGCGTGCAACACGGCCGTCTGGGTCCACGTGTTCTCGCTCAGTTCGAATACGTAAACCGCGCCGCCGTGGTCACCCGCCGTACCGTTAAAGGGGGCGCCGACGACCAGCGTGGTGCCTGCCAAGGCCAGTGCGCTGCCGAAATTGTCGCCTGCGGCGGTGTCGGACCCCAGAAGCTGGGTTGCGAGTGTCCAGTTCACACCCGAATGCGTATAGATGTACACGACGCCGGAGTCGTTGCCGGCGTCATCGCGCTGCGGAGCGCCGATCGCCGCCACCTCGCCGCACAGCGCCACGGCAGCGCCGAAATGCCCGCCCGCGCCGTCGACCGGGGCGAGCGACGCCGTGAAATTCCAAGTGCCACTGCCAAGGTCGGCCTCAAAGACGTACGCGGCCCCGACGTCCGGGTCGGCGCCATGGCGATACGGCGCGCCAATGAGGGCCCGCTGACCGTCGAGGGCCACCGCCGTGCCGAACCGGTCCCCGGGTTCGCCCTCGGGTGGGAGCACGTTGGCGATGACCGCCGGTCCCGCGCAGTCGGCGCTCACCATCTGCAGGAAGGCGTCGATGTCTTCCAAAGTAAGCAGACCGTCCTGGTTGCAGTCAGCGAGCAGCGGATCGCAGTTGGGGTACTCCAGCAGGTATTCGGGTTCATTCGTGATCGCCAGAATGATCGCGGGCAGGTCCTGCAGTCCGACCTGCCAATCACAATCGGCGTCGCCGAGGGGATGCCGAGGCTGAACCCCGGCCGCATCCACGAGCCAGCCAATTGCACCCCGCGTGATCGAGGAGGCATAATCGTAATCGAGGTACCCCGGCGAGCCGCTCGAATCTTGCGGCCGGTGATAGTACGGGTTGCGCACATAGTCCCACTCCATTATCAGGGCGGCCTGAAAGCCGCGACGTTCGAACGACCTGTGGTCGCTGGCGTCAAATTGCGGGCCGATATAGGCATTAAGTCCTGCGCAGGTAGTCAGTGCGGCCGCGACGGCGTTTTTCACATCGGCGGACGTGGTCCGGCCATAGATGGGAACGCGGTTGTGCGGATCGGAGCGGAACGCCGCCATGTCTATCGCAATCATCCCGAGGAAGTTCTCGCTGGCATGTTCGTCCACATAGGCCGCGCTGCCGAGCGCCCCATCCTCCTCCCTATCGAAGGCGATGAAGCGGATGGTTGCATCAGATGGCCACTGAGACACCAGCCGCGCCGTTTCGAGCATCGCCGCCACGCCGCTCGCGTCGTCGTCGGCGCCAGGGTTCATGACCGAATCGAAGTGGGCGCCGATCACGTAGATGTCGTTCGGCCGGACCGTTCCGACCTGCTCGGCAATCACGTTCACGCCGCTAAGGTCAAACATGACAAACGGTTCTAGCGTGACGGACAGGCCGTACGATTGGAAGATCGCCGCGATCCGATCGCGGCAGGGAATGCGCTCTGGTCCGCCGCCGCCCCATTTGTTGGCCCCCAGGAAGGTGAAGAGCTCATCACGGATGAGATGCTCGACCTGGTTTGGGTCCACCAGGCGGGCAGCATAAAGCGCGGCGGAGGAAACCGTGCGACTCACGCCCGTGAGGTCGAACGGCTCCGTGGCCGGTGGGACATCCCCCCCGTAGCCCGGTCCGTCCGCGCGGGCATGCAAGCCAAAGCAGCCAGCCAGCAACAGGAGGGCGAGAGTACGTGCGCAGTAGCTCACGGTGAGGTCTCCATTCAGAGAAAAAGGACGTGGGGGACCTGGAACTCCGCTGCTCGGCCCGGGCAGCGACCAGGATCCGCCATACGCCTGCCGACGAGTAATCTTCGACCGGCGCGGGCCGCTCCAATTCACCTACTCACGGATACTAGCGCATTGTACAGAAAAATCACGTCCGCACGCAATACCGCTGGCTAGGACCAACTCGAATACTTGCAACATCGGCGGCCGAGAGACGCGCTGGACTGATAACGCGCGCCGCACGGAGCGCCGAGCGGGCGAGACGCCCACTCCACCAGCGGCATACCTGCTGCGAGTCCTTGGGGCGTGGTCGCCCACGAGTCGCGTGGCCGCGTGCGGGCGGCGTCGCGGTGTCCAAACGTCGGCTCAGGCCTCATAATGCCGCCATGGCCGGTCCCGGGCGGTGGTTGACCATGCTGTCGGCGTCGGCGGAAGCGCGCCGCCTGCGCGGACGCTATACGCGGGAGGTCCGCCGCCCACTGCATTGCCTGCTGTTTGTGGCGCCGTTGGTTCTGTTGTACGAACTGGGTGCGTTGGTCACGGGAACCCAGGGCTCGCCGGCGCGGGGGCTGCTCGCACACAGCGCCATATCGGGTCTGCTCGTGTGGTTCGGCTTGTCGGGGGCGTGGGTACCGCCGGTCGCGTTTCTCGGCGCCATGCTCGTGTGGCAGCGGGTCGCTCGTGACCCCTGGCGCGTCCAGGGCTGGGTTCTCACAGGCATGGTCGGCGAGAGTCTGGTCCTCATGCTCCCGCTAGCGGTCCTGGCCGGGTTCTTCTGGTCGCCGCGCGCCGTCGGCCTGGGGGCGGGGCTGTTGGCGCAACTGTCGTCCGCGCTCGGGGCCGGCGCGTACGAGGAACTCGTCTTCCGGCTGTTGCTCGTGAGCGGTCTGCGGTGGTTGTGCGTGAAGCTGCTGCGGCTGTGGCGACCCCTGGCGACCGGCGTAGCGATCGCGCTCGCCGCCTTCGCGTTCGCGCTGTGTCATTTTGAGCCGATCGGGGCCGATGCGTTTGCCTGGCGCTCGTTCTGGTTTCGAGCCGTCGCGGGCGTGTACCTGGGCGTGGTGTTCGCGGGTCGCGGATTGGGTGTGGCCACCGGGTGTCATGTGACCCACAACGTGTTACGCGTGTTGCTGCGGCATGGCTGGGCCGGATAGGGCCTTCTGCACGGTGTTGCCGGGCTCAGTCGTCTACGTATCCTGTCCGAGCCGCGAGCGCAAGCTCGCGGACACCCGCCCCCGGGACGCGCACCGCTCGCTTGCGCGAGCGGCTCGGATAAACTGCCGTTTCTGCGAGGCCGTACACTAATGCGTGACCCGCAGGGCCAGCACCGTCAGATCGTCAAGCGGGCAGCCCATCCGCCGTAGCGTACGCTGGCGGCGGTCCAGTTGCCGCAGCGCGGCGTCGACACCGCAACGGCTCAAGGTCCTCAGCCAAGGATTGTCCGTGGCCGGGTCGGCCGGACACGCCAGGGTTGACACCACCGGCTCGAGCGTCGCCGTCGCAACGTCTCCATCATCTTGCTCGTGGGCGCGGCGCCGCACGCCCGTCAGCCGCTCGACGGCCCGCGTCAACCCCACGGGCGGCTGGCCGTGCACCGGTTGCGGTGCGAGCAGGCGCTCGATCCCGTCTGTATAAATCAGCACGCTGTCGCCAGGTTCGAGCTGGACCTGCCGCGCCACGAAACTTTCCCCGGGAGCCACGCCCACAACCCCACCGGGTGACTCGATGGCGTGTACTTCGCCGTCCGCCGTCCGTAGCAGCGGAAACGGTGCCCCGCCACGCGCCAGCGACAGCTCGAGGGTGCGCGTGTTCAGCACGGCGTACACGGCCGCGACGAACGGGCACTCGGTGAGTTGGGCATCGACGAGGTCCTCATTCAGCCGCGTCAGAACCTCGTCCGGCGCCAGAATTCGGTACCGGCCGTGCTCGATCTCCTTGCCGCGCAAGGCCCGTTTGATGTACACGGTCAGGAGCGCGGCCGGGATGCCGTGCCCGCTGGCGTCAGCGAGCGCGATGCCGACGTGGTCCTCGTCCAACCGGTGTACGTCGTAGATGTCGCCCGACACATAGTCCACCGGGCGGAAAAGCACGTCGCAGGTGACCCGCCCGAACACCGGCAGAGCTTCCGGCAGAAACTGCCGCTGGACTTGACCAGCCAGGCGCAGTTGCCCAATGTAGCGCCGCGTCGTGTTCTGGCCGCTGCGCCGCGTGGCGAGCAAGCCGCGGTGCAACGTATCGAGGGCGGGGCGCATTTCCAGGAGCACGGCCAGACGTGTCGCGAGGTCTGATTCCGCGTGCCGCCGGCCGTAGGTCACCGGCACCGCCGCCGGAAGTTCGAGCGGCAACCGGCCACCGTCGGCTGTGAGCACGAGCATGGCCCGGGGGCGTTCCGCCAGGCGGTCAAAGAGCAGGCGCAGCGGCCGCGCAATTCCCGACGTGTCAGTGGGAGTGACCAGCACGATTGCATCGGCGGACTTCGTCGCATCGTGCTGGAGGGCCTCCCCGAGCCGCCAAAAACTCGCACTCACGCCGATCTGGGTCAAAGCCGCGCGCAGCGCCTCGGGCACGGCGTCGTCGGCCAGAATCACCTGGACATGTGCATGCGACATTGCAGACCCGCCGGTGAGTGCTCCATGACCCACGCCTACGGTCCATTCCTGCCACTGCGTAAGATCGGACGTTTCCGAGTGCGACTTGTTCTGGGGGAGAAATGACGGCTGCCCGTCGGCCAGCCCCCGCCGGTGCGCACCGGCGAGACGCCGATGCTCCCCGTCATTTCAGCGTTGACGGAGCACTAGACCGGTCTCAATAAAGCCCCGGCGTCGCGCGGGAGGGCGAGGCTCCCGCCGAGCCGCGGCTCGCCAGGAGGCTCGCCCTCCCCAGGCAGCAGACCGTTCTTGAAACGGCTCTAGGGCTTCACGAGTGGCTCCGCGGCCTCCGCCTGGACGAGCGCTTGATAGAGCTCGGCGGCGCTGGCGGCGCGGTTCACGGCGCTGCGGAAGTCCTCCATGTTCAGCAGCCGGCTGATCTTGGCCAGGGCTTGGAGGTGTGCCCCAGCCTGGTCCGGCGGCCAGACGAGCAAGACGACGAACGTCACCGGCCGGCCGTCGGGACTCTGGAAGTCGACCGGTTGAGCCGGTTTCCCCGCCGCCATCACGAGCTTATCGCAGGCGGCGCTCTTCCCGTGCGGCAGGGCCAATCCGTAGCCGATGCCGGTCGTCCGATCCGCTTCACGCTTGAGAACGGCCTCGAGGGCGGCCGTTCGCTCGCGCAAGGCGCCGCACGTGACGAGCACATCGACCAAATCGGTGATGACGCTGATCTTGTCGGTCGCGGCCAGCGGCACGCGCATCCGGTCGGGGGTGAGGATTTGGCTCAGTTCCATGCCGGCGATCCGCCTGGATTTCGGAAACGGGGGAGTATACGCGTCGCGACCCGCCGAATCCAGGCTCGGCCGCGGTGCCCAGCAGCGCGGGGGTGCATGACAGTTCGGGCGGCCTGTCCGAGTCGCGAGCGCCAGCG
>JAGVEP010000522.1 GCA_020058145.1 Phycisphaerae bacterium
GCCCGGCGCGCTGGGCGGCCGGCGACGTGGCGGCCGGCACGCAGCTTTATGCGGCCTACTGCGCGGGTTGCCATGGAGCGCAAGGCGCGGGTTTGGAGGGACCCGCCCTGCGGAACAAAGTGCTGCTGAGCAGCGCCACGGACACCTACCTATTCGAAACGATCAGCCGTGGCCGGCGCGGCAGTGCCATGGCCGGTTTCCAGGAGCCTTCCACAGTCCACCCGGCCCTGGCACGGGCTGAAATTGAGTCCATCGTCTCCTTCATCCGCAGTTGGGAGCAGCCGTAACATGAACACGACCATCACACGGCGGGAATTTCTCGAAGCAGTGCGAGCCGCCGGCTTCGGCGCGCTGGCGGCCTCCGCGACGCAAGCCTGGGGGCTGGAAGCCGTTTCCAACCCGCTGGAGTCGTATCCAGATCGGGGTTGGGAGCGGGCCTACCGCGACCTGTGGCACTACGACTCGAAATTCACCTTCCTGTGTGCCCCCAACGACACCCATAACTGCATTCTGAACGCCTACGTCCGCGCCGGCGTCATTACACGCATCGGGCCAACGATGCGCTACGGCGAGGCCGCCGACCTCGAGGGTAATCGCACTACGCACCGCTGGGACCCCCGGGTGTGCCAGAAGGGGCTGGCGCTCACGCGGCGGTTTTACGGCGATCGGCGCGTGAATCAGTGCATGGTGCGCGTCGGGTTCAAGAAATGGGTCGAGGCCGGTTTCCCGCGCGGCGCGGATGGGCGACCGCCAGAGGAGTATTTCCAGCGGGCACGCGACGAATGGCTGCGCGTGTCGCACGATGAAGCGGCGACGCTGGCGGCGAAGTCCTTGAAGAACATCGCGGAGACGTACACGGGCGAAGAAGGCCAGCAGCGGCTCGCAGCACAGCATTACGATCCGGTGACCATCGAAGCGACGCAGGGCGCGGGCACGCAGGTCCTGAAGTTTCGCGGCGGGATGCCGCTGCTGGGCATCACGCGCGTGTTCGGGTTCTACCGCATGGCGAACTCAATGGCGTTGCTCGACGACCACATCCGCAAGGTCGGTCCGGACAAAGCGCTCGGCGCACGGGGGTTCGACAACTACAGTTGGCACACCGACCTGCCGCCGGGGCATCCGATGGTGACGGGACAGCAGACCGTGGAGTTCGACCTGAACGCGGTCGAGCACTGCAAGACGCTGGTCGTGTGGGGCATGAACTGGATCACGACGAAGATGCCGGATGCGCATTGGCTGACCGAGGCGCGTATCAAGGGCACACGGGTGGTCGTCATCGCTTGCGAGTACTCGGCCACCGCCACGAAAGCCGACGACGCGATCGTCGTCCGGCCCGGCACGACGCCGGCGCTGGCGCTCGGGCTTTCGCACGTTATCTTGAAAGAGAAGTTGTACGACGCCGATTACGTGAAGCGCTGGACCGATTTGCCGCTGCTGGTGCGGATGGACACGTTGAAGAACCTGCGCGCCGCGGAGGTGTTCGGCACGCCGCCGGCCGCGCTGTCCAACCAGACCCGCGTGCTGGGCGAGGGCGAGAAAGAACCACCGCCGGGCACGCACCGCGAGATGCTGATCCCCGGCAAGTTGCGCGCGGAATGGGGCGATTACGTGTGGTGGGACAAGACGGCGAGCGCTGCGAAAGCGCTCACGCGCGACGAGGTCGGTGAAAAATCACCGCTCGGCGATCCCCTGCTGGAAGGTTCGGTCGAGCTGACCCTGGCCGACGGCAAGAAAGTGACTTGCCGGCCGATCTTCGATCTCGTGCAGGAGTACGCGGCGCACTTCGACCCGCAGACGACGGAGGACCTCACCTGGGCCCCGGCGGCGGCGATCGAAGCTCTGGCGCGGCGCATCGCCAAGGAACCGGGCACAACGCTGTTCGCCGTCGGCATGGGCCCGAACCAGTTCTTCAACAACGACAACAAGGACCGCGACACGTTTCTGCTCGCGGCGTTGACCGGCAACGTCGGGAAGATCGGCGGCAACATCGGGTCGTACGCGGGCAACTACCGCGTGGCGCTGTTCAACGGTTCGCCGCAGTACATCAACGAAAACCCATTCGACATCGAATTGGACGCGGCGAAGCCGGCGCGGCCGAAGCAGTACTGGAAACCGGAGTCGGCGCACTACTACAACCATGAGGACCATCCCCTGCGCGTCGGCAACAAATTGCTCACGGGCAAAACTCACTTCCCGACGCCCACGAAGTCGTTGTGGTTCGCCAACGCCAACTCGATCCTCGGCAACGTCAAATGGCACTACAACACGGTGATAAACGTCTTGCCGCGCATCGAGATGATCGCGGTGAACGAATGGTGGTGGACCACGTCGTGCGAGTGGGCGGACCTCGTGTTCGGCGTGGATTCCTGGTCGGAATTGAAGCACCCGGACATGACGGCGTCGGCCACCAACCCGTTCCTCCAGATCTTCCCGCGCACGCCGTTGCCGCGCATCTTCAATACGATCGGCGACATCGACGTGCTGGCGCTGGCCGGGGCGAAGTTCGCCGAGCTCACCGGCGACGAGCGTTTCAACGACTACTGGAAGTTCGTGCGCGACGACCAGACCAGGGTTTATCTCCAGCGTGTCCTGAGCGCCTCGTCCAACACGAAGGGTTACCAGATCGACGAGCTGGAAGCCAAGGCCAAGGAAGGCGTGCCGGCGTTGATGATCAACCGCACGCAGCCGAAAGCGGTCGGCTACGAGCAGGTCGTGGACTCACGGCCGTGGTACACGAAGACCGGGCGGCTGGAGTTCTACCGGGAGGAGGACGAGTTCATCGAGGCGGGCGAGAACTTGCCGGTGCACCGTGAGCCGGTGGACTCGACGTTCTACGAGCCGAACGTGATCGTCGCTCCGAAACACGACGCGATCCGCGCCGCCGGTCCGGAGGCGTACGGCGTCGAGCGCAGCAACCTGTCGTGCGACGTCCGCTGCGGGCGCAACGTCGTCAAGACCTGGGCGGAGACGAAAACGTCACCGCACCCGCTAATCAAGGACGGTTACAAGTTCGTGTTCCACACGCCGAAGTACCGGCACGGCGCGCACACGATGCCGGTCGATACGGACATGGTGGCCCTGTTGTTCGGGCCGTTCGGCGACCTCTACCGGCACGACAAACGCAGCCCGTTTGTGACCGAGGGCTACGTGGACATCAATCCTGCCGACGCGCGCGAGTTGGGCGTCGAGGACGGTGATTACGTCTGGATCGATGGCGACCCCGAGGACCGGCCGTTCCGCGGCTGGCAGAACAACAAACGCGACTACGAATTTTCGCGTTTGCTGTGCCGGGCGCGGTATTACCCTGGTACGCCGCGGGGCGTGACGCGGATGTGGTTCAACATGTACGGCGCGACCCCGGGTTCGCGCGAGGGTCAAAAGAACCGGCCCGACGGTCTCGCGAAGAACCCGCGCACCAACTATCAGGCGATGTTCCGGAGCGGCTCGCACCAGTCCGCGACCCGTGGCTGGCTGAAGCCGACGTTGATGACGGATTCACTGGTGCGCAAGGGGTTGTTCGGACAAGGGATCGGCAAGGGCTTCCTGCCCGACGTACACTGCCCGACCGGCGCGCCGCGCGAAGCCATCGTCAAGATCACGCGCGCCGAACCGGGCGGATTGGAGGCCAAGGGCCTGTGGCGGCCGGCCGCCCTGGGCATCCGGCCGAGTTACGAGTCGCCGGAGATGCTGGCGTACCTCGCCGGCCAGTTCGCCCAGACCGGCAAGAAGGAGGCGTAAGCATGGCCCGCACCTACAACTGGCAAATCCAACGCGAGATGTCGTATTGGTACCCGGAAAGCCGGCCGCAACGCCAATTCGCCGCCGTCTTCGACATCAACAAGTGCATCGCCTGCCAGACCTGCACGCTGGCCTGCAAGACGACCTGGACCTCCGGCAAAGGCCAGGAGTACATGCTCTGGAACAACGTCGAGTCGAAGCCCTACGGTTTTTATCCGCTCGCTTGGGACCTCAAGCTGCTCAAGCTGCTCGGTCCGCAAGAATGGCACGGCGAGGTCTATGCCGGGCGGACGCTGTTCGAGGCTGCGCCCGCGGGCACACGCGTGCTCGGCTGGCGCCCTGACGATCAGGATTATGCCTACCCCAATGTCGGCGAAGACGACTGCGCCGGCGTCATCGAGAAGGGCGCCAGTTTCGACATCCCCCATCTGGCGTGGTTTTTCTACCTGGCACGCATCTGCAACCACTGCACATATCCGGCCTGCCTGGCGTCCTGTCCGCGCGGTTCGATCTACAAGCGGAAGGAGGACGGCATCGTGCTGGTGGACCAGAGCCGCTGCCGCGGCTACCGCGAGTGCGTTCAGGCCTGCCCGTACAAAAAGACGTTCTTCAATCCGCTGACGGGGACGTCGGAGAAGTGCATCGCTTGCTTTCCCAAATTCGAGCAGGGTCTCCAGCCGCAGTGCTTCGCGAACTGCATTGGTAAAATCCGACTGGCCGGCTGGATCTCAAAGCCCGAGCAAGCCTCGCCCGACAACCCGATCGACTACCTGGTCCACATACGTAAGGTGGCTCTGCCGCTGTTCCCGCAATTCGGCCTGGAGCCCAATGTCTACTATGTGCCGCCGATCCACGCCGCGCGGCCTTTTCTGCACCAGATGTTCGGTCCCCAGGTGGAACAAGCGATCGAGACGTATCGTCGGGCGCCCGACGACCCTGATCTCGCGGGGCTGCTGGGGCTTTTCGGTTGCACCGAGCGCGTCGTACCGCGCTGGCTGCGGGAAAAAGATTGGGTCGTCGGCGCGGCTGAAGACGGCACCGAGCTCGTCCGTGTGCCGCTCAAGGAGCCGGTCTACATTCGCGCCGCATTCGACACCCAGTACCAGGTCGCCCGGGTGAATTGCCCGTGAGGAAGGGTCTCGGCCATGCGTGACATTCGTCATCTGCTCCTGTTGAGCCTGTCAATCGCGCTGCTGGCCAGTTCCGCCTGCCGCAAACCAGCTCCGCCGCCGCCGACGGAGGTCGTCCTGTTCTCCGCCGCGGACGTGCCGCTGGACCCGTCCCACACGGCCTGGCAGGGTGCTCTGGAATTCACCGCCGCCCTGATACCGCAGGATCTGGTCGAACCGCGGCAATTGACACCCTCGACCACCGCCGTGCGGGTCCGCGCCCTCACCAATGGTGTAGACGCGGCATTTCGTCTCGAATGGACGGACCCGACGGCGAATGACCTGCCCGGAGCGGCCCGGTTCAGCGATGCCTGCGCGGTACAGCTTCCCAGCAAGATCGAAGCCACTGTTCCTGCGCCGCAGATGGGGGAAGCGGGAGGTGCGGTTGAAATCGTCTACTGGAACGCGGCCTGGCAAGCGGTCGTGGCGGGCCGCAGCGACTCCATCAAAGAGCTTTACCCGAACGCCGCGATTGACCACTATCCATTTGAAGCCCCGTCTCTTCAGCAGAGCCCGGCAAGTCAGCAGGCCATGACGACGCGTTACGCACCCGCCCGGGCGGTCGGCAACCCCGTAGCGGGGCCGCGGACCACCGCCGTACAAGACCTCATCGCCGAGGGCCCCGGGACGATTACGTCCGCCCCTGCAACGGCGTCCCGCGGCCAGGGTGTCCGCACCGCCGCCGGGTGGGCGGTGGTGATCGTCCGCCCGCTGCCGAAAGGTCTCGCGGCGAACGCGCCTGCCCAGGTGGCCTTCGCCGTGTGGGAAGGGGCGCACGAGGAAGTGGGTGCCCGCAAAATGCGGACCGACTGGATCCCGTTGGCGCTACGAGGAAATCCGTGACGAAGCTCACCGCCCAGACGGATGGCGCCGTGTCACCCCTGCTGCGTGAAGCCGCCGAGTGGCGCCTCATCGCGTTGCTCTTCGAGTGTCCGGGACCGGCGTGGCGGGCGCAACTCCAGGCCATCGCCAGCGAGATCAACGACGCGCTGCTCAACACCGCCGTGGAGGCGGCCTGCCGCGAGGCCTGCCCGGAACTTTACCACACCACTTTCGGACCTGGCGGGCCGGCGGCCCCGCGCGAGGTGAGCTATCGCTCTGGCGAGCTGCCCGGAAACGCGCTCGCCGAGCTGCGCAGCCTCTATCAGGCCTTCGCCTACGAGCCCGCGCTGCCGGAGCCGCCGGATCACGTGGCGGTCGAGATCGGCTTCGTGGCCTATCTCCGCCTCAAGCGGGCCTATGCGGTGGCACGCGGCGCCAGCGGGCAGGCAGAAATGTGTGCCAGCGCCGAGCGTCACTTCATCGCTGACCATCTCCGGGTGATCGCGGAGCCACTCGCGAAATCGCTCGCCGTCTCGGGCATTTCGTATCTCGCCCACGCTGCGGAAACCCTGCGCCTGCGCGTGGCGGGCATTCTGACCGGATCCAATGGGCAAAATCCCGGTGCGGAACCATGAGACGCGCGGAGCACGAGCTGGTTGAGGCGGCCGCACAGTCATTGGTTGACGGTTGCGGTCGTCGCATCGATCACCTGCGGCTCTCGCTGACCGACGGCTGCAATCTCGCCTGCAGCTACTGCTCCGCCGGCGACATGGAGCCGAACGGTCAGCGCCTCGATGCCAACTTCGCCGTTGCGCTCGTCGCTTGGCTTTCCCGGCAGCACGGCGTGCGCTACGTCCGTCTGACCGGCGGCGAGCCGCTGCTGTATCCGCGACTCGTGGAGCTGGTGGGGAGGCTGAAAGACCTCGGTACACTGCACGAGATCACGCTGACGACGAACGCGCAAGCCCTGGCGCACCAGGCCCGAGCGCTGCGCGCTGCCGGTTTGACGCGCGTCAACATCTCGCTCGACACGCTGGATGCAGAGCGCTTCGCGCGGCTCACCCGCGGCGGTCGCATCGCCCATACCCTGCGGGGAATCGAGGCGGCCCTCGGGGCGCAGCTCACGCCCGTGCGGATCAACGTGGTCGTCCAGCGCGGCGTCAACGACGAGGAGTTGTGTCAACTGGCGCACTGGGGCCTGGCCCGTGGTTGCACCGTGCGGTTCCTCGAGGTCATGCCGGTCGGCCCGTCGCGGCACACGCTGCACGAGCGGCTCGTCCCCGCCGCGGTGATTCTTCAGCGGCTGGCCGGGCAATTCACCCTGCGAC
>JAGVEP010000429.1 GCA_020058145.1 Phycisphaerae bacterium
GAAGGCGCGGACAAGGGCCAAACGGCGCTGAAAAGCGAGCTGGAAGCGCGGGCGAAGGCGGCCAAGGTGGAAGGCGGTGCGAACCCGGTGCCCGAGACGCAGAGCCAACCGGCGGTGCCGGCAACTCCCGCAGAGAAATGACAGCCGCGTGGCCCGCGCGCGGGCCCCAAAAAAGAGAGAGTCCGAGCTCGCCGTAACTCGGACCCTCAAGCCAGGCTGTCCGCTCAAACGAGCGGTTGACCCACAGCCTCAACCACTCAATCGATTCAATATGCTGGGGGGATTAGCAAGCCCTGGGTGCCGGACCGCCCGGCCGGAGTGGTCGTTATCGGCCACGCTCGACCCGAATACTTGAGTCGCACCGCACGGTCTCATACCATGTGCGGCGACGCGATCTGTGGGGCCCGCAGGAGTCACGCATGTCGACCTCGCCAGCCTTTCGCTACCCGCTTTGGGTTCGCGGCGATCTGGACGGGTTCTTCGGGCTGATGGTGGATAACCTCGTCCAGGTGCTGCTGATCGTGGCCCTGTGTACGACTGTCGCCGGCATCCCGGCGGATTTCATCTTCACGCGCATCCTGCCCGGCGTCGCCATCAGCCTCATCGTCGGCAACGTGTTCTATGGCCTCCAGGCCCATCGGGCAGCACGGCGAGATAACAACCCCGGCTGCACCGCATTGCCCTATGGTATCAACACCCCGTCCGTTATCGCGTATGCATTTTTTGTGATGGGACCGGTTTATCGGTCCACGGGCAGCAGCGATCTGGCGTGGAAAGCCGGTTTGCTCGCGTGCCTCGTCAGCGGGCTGATCGAGTTTTTCGGAGCGTTTTTCGCCGAGCGGCTCCGGCGGATCACCCCGCGGGCCGCACTGCTGGGCGTGCTCGCGGCCGTCGGCATCACGTTCATCGCGGCGGATTTCGCGTTTCGCATCTATACACGGCCGCTGGTCGGCGTGCTGCCGCTCGTGTTTCTGCTGCTGGCGTACTTCGCCCGCTATCGGTTTCCGCTGGGCATTCCCGGCGGATTCCTCGCGATTCTCTTCGGCACGCTCATCGCCTGGGGGACCACGCTGTTGGGTTGCGACGGCTTCGGCGGCGTCCACATGTCGGGTGCGGACCTGGTCGCCGCCCTGAAGAAGTTCGGCTGGATCACCCCGGTTTTCTGTGGGTCGGAACTCATGGAGGCGCTGCGGGAAAAACACCTGCTGGCGAGCTTCCTGACCGTGTCGATCCCGATGGGCGTGCTCAACGTGATCGGGTCGCTCCAGAACATCGAGTCCGCCGAAGCCGGCGGCGACCGCTTCGCCACCGCCCCGTCGCTCGCCGTCAACGGGATCGGCACGATCTGTGCCGGGCTGTTCGGCTCGTGCTTCCCGACCACGATCTACATCGGCCACCCCGGCTGGAAGGCTCTCGGCGCCCGTGCGGGGTACTCGATCCTGAACGGGGCATTCTTCACCGGCCTGTTTCTCTTCGGCCTGGGCTCGTTCCTGGCGGCGCTCATCCCGATCGAGGCCGGCGCCGCGATCGTCATGTACATCGGCATCATCATCACCGCCCAGGCTTTCCAGGCGACGCCCAAAGAGCACGCCCCGGCGGTCGCAGTGGCGCTTTTCCCCGCTTTGGCGGCGACGCTCGTGGTTACGCTGGGGCTATACCTGCCGGGCGCGGGTGCCGGACAGACGCTGGCCGATCTCGTGCAGCACCCGACACCCACGACGACGTTTCTGGCCGGGCTGGTGACGCTTACCGGTGCGAATTCCGCGTGGATCGTCGTGACGCTGCTGCTCACGGCCCTGGCGGCCGCCTTGATCGACAAGCACTACAAGGCCGCGGCGATCTGGTGTGCGACGGCGACCGTTTTCACCGCGCTCGGGCTCATCCACGCCTATCGCCTCGAGGGGAACGACATTCACGAGTACTTCCTCTGGCAATGGGCGTTCAGCCCCGCCACCTCGCAACCGCCCGGGTCGGTGTACTCGTACAACGCCTTTCCAATCGCGGTGGGCTATGGTCTGGCGACAGTGTTGCTGGTGCTGGTGGCGCGCCGGAAGGGGGCAGCGCCGGGCGCCGACGTTCCGCCTGCGGCAGGATAACGCCAGCGCAGTTCAGCCGCGTGCGCATGCGTCCCATTCGCCGCGGGAGCGATAGAGGGCTTCCATCTGCGTGAGCATGGCGCGCAGGGCCTCGCCGCGGTGGCTGCGCGCGTGTTTCTGCGCGGAGGGCAGTTCGGCGACGGTCAAGCCGAGGTCCGGCACCAGGAAATGTGGATCGTAGCCGAAGCCACTCGTGCCACGCGGCTCGTCGATGATGAGCCCCGCAAATGCGCCGGTGGTTTCGAGCAGGACCTGGTCGGCGCGCACCAGCGCCATGGCACAGCGGAACCGAGCCGCACGCTTTTCGAGCGGCACGCCCGCCAGGTGGTGAACCAGTTTGCGATTGTTGGCACTGTCATCCCGCGGCACGCCGGCGTAGCGCGCCGAGTGTACGCCCGGCTGGCCGGCGAGGGCCTCGACTTCCAGTCCCGAGTCGTCCGCCAGCGTGTCCAGGCCGGTGAACCGGGCGTAGTACAATGCTTTGAGCCGCGCGTTTTCGGCGAACGTGCCCCCGCTTTCGTCGGCCTCGGGCAGGCCGGGATATTCCGCCAGGCTCCGCCAGACGAGCGGCCAGGCCGCCGTGATTTCGCGAATCTCTCGGAGCTTGCCGGCGTTGCGCGTGGCCAGCAGAATTTCCGGCACGGCGATCTCCGTGGGGGACACGGCTCCGTGGGGGACACGGCCATGTCGGCTCCGTAGCGTCTCCGTAGCGTCGGACCTCCGAGTCCGACGGAGAGGTAGCGTCGGACCTCCGGGTCCGACGGCTTCACTGCCGAAAGGCTCCGGCCCCTGACGGTCGCGGCTCGGGTTGTTTCGCGCCCGCGTTTTGGGCTCTGTTGGCCTTGGGTACGACCACTGGGAATGACGGCGCTGGCGAGCGCTGTGTCACCTGCCCGTCGCGATTGCGCGTCACTTCGTAGATCGTGTGTCCGTTCTGCAGGCTGGTGGGGAAACGCTCCTGGGCCGCCGACATCCGCGGGTCCGCGACTTTCAAGGTCGTCGTCATGCGCCCAGCCAACGGGTCCTCCCGGCGCACTTCCGTTACCGCGCCTTCGGGATAGAGCCCGACGTACACCGAGCTGTTCACGGTGCCGTGGTGAAAGTACGCCTCCTCACCCTTTTCGCGAAGCATGGCGCAGTATTCTTCGGCGGCCGAGCGGCGGCTGCGGAACTGCGCGGTGTTGTAAAAGACCGCTACGTGCAGCGACCAGTAGCCCTCGGCCTGGGCGAGATTCCACTCCGGGTGCGGCGACCGATACGTCGGGAGCACGTCCATTTCGGCCAGGTAAAACGGCCAGGCGTCGCCCGTGCCGGTGCGGACCGACAATTCCCGAATCGTCTTGAGGTCCGTGAGCTGGTCCGGCTTGAAGCGTTCGGTCGCACCGTCGGGTCCGTATTCGCGCTGGTAGCGCCCGTAGAAAACCGCCGTCCCGTCTTCGTCCGTCACCACCTGGACGAGTTCGGGCCTCAGCCCCGGCACGCGCTTCAGCGCGTCCGCATAGGCGTTGGCGCGGTCGAAGCGGTCGGCGGCGTGCAACGTCAGGCAGCGGATGGCCCAGACCTCCTCGTCGGGGTTGGACGACCCGGCCGCGGGCTTGCCGGGGGTGACGCAGCCCGCGACGAACAGCAGGGCCGAGCTACAGGAAGCCGCCACCATGAGCCGGGCGTGATTCCTCATAACGGTTGGCCGCTCCCGACGGCCGCCCGCTGTAGCGCAAACAACTGCTCGATTCCGTGGCGGCCGAATTCCAACATGCGGACCAAATCGGCGTCGGTGTAGGGGGCGCGTTCCGCGGTCGCCTGCACCTCGACCCATTGCCGCTGCGTCGTCAGCACCAGATTGCAATCCACGTCCGCCGCCGCGTCTTCCCGGTAGTCCAAATCAAGCAGCAAATCGCCACCAACCAGGCCGACACTGACCGCGGCGACGCCGGCGGTGAGCACGTCTGCGCCCCACAGCCCGCGGCGCTGGCCGGCGCTCAGCGCATCGCACAGCGCGACATAGGCGCCGGTGATGGCGGCGGTGCGCGTCCCGCCGTCGGCCTGGAGCACATCGCAATCGAGGGTAATTGTGCGTGGACCCATGCGGGTCATGTCAACAACCGCCCGCAGGGCACGCCCGATAAGCCGCTGGATCTCCTGCGCCCGGCCATCGACCTTTCCGCGGCTGCGCGGCCGGCGCTCGGGCGTGCAGCCGGGCAACATGTCGTATTCGGCGGTGACCCAGCCGTGGCCGCTCGCTTCGCGCCAAGCGGGTACGGCTTCGTCGATGCTCGCGGTGCAGAAGATGTGCGTGTCACCGGCGCGGATCAGAACCGACCCCGCGGCGGCTTGCGTGAAGCCCCGCAGGATTTCGAGGGTCCGCAACTCGTCCGGTCGGCGGTTATCGCGACGCATAGGAGCATTGGAGCACGCCGGCGGCGGAGATGCAACGCAGCGCAGGTCTGGTTGAACGGGTCGCCGGCCATGCGTAGGGTGGGCACTGCCCACCACGCCCCTTCAGACGCCCGGCGTTCCCGATGGCGACCGCATAAAATCGCCAGCGCTGGCCGGGTGGGGTTGAATCGGCGTCGCCCGATCGGTAGGCTGGGGTTATTGTGGGAAACCGGCGCTGCGACCCGCGGGGGCCGCACGGTGTTCCCGCCAGGCGCCGATGGGTGGTACGAGCGTCCCGCCCGTTGTCGGAACGGGCAAAATGCCTATGCCACACAACGCCTGGCCAAGTCGATTTCGTTGTCGTCGGCCGTCCGGGTCGCGTGGAGGAGCAAGGGCCATGTCAACTAAAGTGCGGGTAGCGAGCATTGCGGTCGCGCTGGGATTGCTGACCGCTGGGGGCGCGAGCGGACAAGATGTCGGGTCGATCGTGGCATGGGGCCGAAACATCGAAGGCGAATGTAACGTGCCGGCGCCGAACACGGGCTTTCGCGCGGTCGCAGGTGGCTTTCAGCACAGTCTTGGCCTGAGATTCGACGGATCGATCGCTGCGTGGGGACTCAACCGGCATGGGCCGTGCGACGTGCCGGCGCCGAATGAGGGGTTCGTGGCCATCGCGGCAGGCGGCGGGGCCGAGACCTGCGTGGGCGAGGATTGGGGAGGACACAGCCTCGGCCTGAAGTTCGATGGTTCGGTCGTCGCGTGGGGCTGGAATGACTATGGCCAGTGCAACGTGCCGTCGCCGAACAGGGACATCGTAGCGGTCGCCGCAGGTGGATGGCAAAGCATGGCCATCAAGGCCGACGGCTCGATCGTGGCGTGGGGCTTGAACCACAACGTTCCGGCGCCGAACACGGGCTTCGTGGCGGTTGCGGGCAGCGGGCAAAGCTGGAGTTGCTACGAATACGGGTTCACTCTCGGCCTGCACGCCGATGGTTCGATCGTGGCATGGGGCTGGAATCGGTTCGGCCAATGCGATGTCCCGGCACCCAATAGCGGGTTCGTCGCCGTTGCAGCCGGCTCCGGCCACAGCCTGGGCCTGAAGGCCGACGGCTCGCTCGTGGCTTGGGGATACAACGGCCACGGCCAGTGCAATGTCCCGGCGCCGAACAGCGGCTTCGTCGCCGTCTCGGCAGGCTGGGGCCACAGTCTAGGCTTGAAGGCCGACGGCTCGGTTGTGGCGTGGGGAGACAACAGCGAAGGCCAATGCAATGTCCCGGCGCCCAACCGCGGCTTCGTCGGCGTCGCGGCGGGCTGGTGGCACAGCCTGGGCCTGAAGGCCTTTCCCGGCGACCTCAACTGCGACGGCGTGGTCAACTTCGACGACATCAACCCATTCGTTTCCACCATCGGCGCCGAGCCGCTGGCCTGGAACCTCGCCCACCCCGGCTGCCACTGGCTCAACGCCGACTGCAACGCCGACGGCGTCGTGAATTTCGACGACATTGACGCCTTCGTGGCCCTCCTCAGCGGCGATTGACCGCACTCGGAGCAGCAATCAGAGCCGCGCCCGTTAGGAAGTGGTGTCTACGGCCTGGCGCACCGCTTCCTGACGGGCGCGGCTCGGATACTCCGCTACCTGACGGGCGCGGCTCGGATTGGTGCGCGGTGCCCACCCTACGCGATCATTACGGACTCACTCGCTGGCGCTTCGTGTTCCGAGTGGTCTGCCGCGGCGCGCGGGCGGGTACCACGGGGCGTCCGGATTCGCCCGCCCCCTTGGCACCCCCGCCCGACCCCCGTTATACTGGCCGTTTTGCCCCTTTTGGGGGTGTCACACCCCGCCGCGGGGTTTGGAGACTCGTGCATGGGCACGTTTGAAGTGGACAGTATCCGCAATGTCGCCTTCGTCGGTCACTCCGGCGCCGGCAAGACCACCCTCGGCGAGGCCTTGCTGCTCAAAGCCGGCCTGACCACGCGCCTCGGCAGCGTGGACGACGGTTCGAGCGTGCTGGACTACGAAGACGAGTCCAAGGAGCGCAAGCAAAGCGTCGATTCGACGCTGTTCCACCTCGAGCACCAGGGGAAGCTGCTGAATTTCATCGATACGCCCGGCATGCCGGACTACTGCGGACAGGCCATCTCGGCCCTCGTGGGCGTCGAGACCGCCGCCGTCGTCATCTCCGCCGCCGCCGGCATCGGCGTCAACACCCGCCGCATGTTCAACCTGGCCAAAACTTACGGGTTGGCCCGCGTCATCGTCGTCACGCGGCTGGATGCGGAGAACATCAATCTGCCCGACGTGCTGGGCGGAATCAAGGAGACGTTCGGCAACGAATGCCGCCCGATCAACCTGCCCACCGGCGGGGGTAAGGGCGTGGTTGACTGCCTGGCCATCGAGGGCGGCAGCGTCGACGTGCTCGACGTGGGCGCTTGCCACACGGCGCTCATCGACGCGATCGTCGAGACCGATGACGCACTGATGGCAGAGTTCCTGGAGCAGGGCACCGTCCCGGCCGAGAAGCTCGGCCCGGCGATCGGCAAGGCGGTGGCCTCCGGGCACATCGTGCCCATCCTCTTTGTCAGCGCCAAGCACGACGTGGGCGTGAGCGAGCTGCTCGACGCGCTCGTCCGATTCGCGCCGTCGCCGGTGATCGGCAAGAAGCGCACGCTGGTCGTTGGTGAAGGCGAAGCGGCCAAGGAAACAGAAATCGAGCCGACCGCCAGTGGTGATTTCGTCGCCCAGGTGTTCAAGGTCACCTCGGACCCCAAGAGCAACATCAAGTATTCGATCGCCCGCGTACACCGCGGGTCGCTGACGGGCGAGGGTGGGCATGTTTTCGCCGCCGGCGACCGCAAGGGCCAGCGGCCCGGCCATCTGCTCAAGCTGCGCGGCGCCGATCATAGCGAAGTCCCCGCCGGCCAGGCCGGCGACATCGTGGTCTTCGCCAAGCTCGACTTCAAGATCGGCGACGTGCTCTTCGCGAAAGCGGGCGAGGGCCGTATCCCGATGCCGAAGCTGCCGACGCCGATGTTCTCGCTCGCGGTCGAGCCCAAGTCCCGCGGCGACGTGGAGAAGATCAGCGGGGCGCTGCACCGGCTGACCGAGGAGGACCCGTGTTTTCATTTCGTGCGCGACGCGGAGACCAGCGAACTGGTCATGCGCGGGCTCGGCGACATGCACCTCACGGTGATGCAGAGCAAGATGAAGCGGCATTTCAAAGTCGAGATGACGACCAAGCCGCCGAAAATCCCCTATCGCGAGACGATCGCCGGCTCGGTCAAGTACGTTGAGTACACGCACAAGAAGCAGACCGGTGGGGCCGGGCAGTTTGCCCGTGTATTCATTGATATGGAGCCGAACGAGCGGGGAGCGGGCTACGAGTACCTCGATAAGATTTTCGGCGGCGTGATCGACCAGAACTTCCGTCCCAGCGTCGATAAGGGCGTGCGCGAACAGATGAAGAAGGGCGTCATCGCGGGTTACCCGGTGGTCGACGTCAAGGTGTCGCTGGTCGACGGCAAGACGCACCCGGTGGACAGCAAGGACATCGCGTTTCAGATCGCCGGCCGGCAGGTCTTCAAGAAAGCGTTCGTGCAGTGCAAACCGATCATGCTCGAACCGGTGGTGAACATGGAAATCACCGTCCCGACGCACAACATGGGCGACATCACCCGCGACGTGGCGGGCAAACGCGGACAGATCCTCGGCCAGGACATGCTGCCCGGCAACCAGGTCTGCGTCCGGGCGCAGGTGCCGCTCGCGGAAGTCGCGGCGTATGCCTCGCAACTCAAGAGCGTGACCGGCGGCCAGGGCAGCTATCTGATGGAGCTAAGCCACTACGACGTGGTGCCGCCCAACGTCCAGCAGCAGATCATCGCGGCGCACAAGCCGAAGGAAGAGGAAGAGGAGTAGGGTGGGCACCGCCCACCATAATGGTCGGTCAGGCGCCCAAACTCAGCCCGCCGCGGCTCATGCGCTCGCTAGTGCGCGCGGCGCGGACGTGCTCCGGCGGCTCCTGGCGTTTGCTTTCGCGTCCGCCTTCCTCGTAGGTTGCGGTCCGGGCGCGCCCAGCCGACTGAATCTGCGCCCCGACGTGGTGCGGCCCAGGCCGGGCGTGGTGATCTTCCTGGTCGACGGCCTGCCGGGCTGCCGCGTGGCCCGCGGGTGCGCGGAGGGTTGGCTGCCGAACATCCGGGAGCGTTTCTGCGACGGCGGAGTGTGCGTCGCGCACGCGATGACCTGTGTCCCGGCAATCACCTACGCTTCCATCGCGACACTGCTCACCGGCGTCGAACCCGCACAGCACCAGTTGATCGGCAACCGTTGGTTCGATCCGGTCAGCGCGTGCTTTCGCTGCTACGTGAACCTGGCGCACTACCGTTGTGTGAACGCGGATTACAGCACGCCGACGCTCTATGAGCTGATTCAGCCGGCCTCCTCCGCGAGCATCCAGGCCGCCCACGTCCGTGGCGTGACCGGCGATTTCGCCAACTGGGCTGTATCCGGCGTCATGTGGCTGTTTCACGACTTCACCGCCATCGACAAGCTGACCGCGACGACGCTGAATGACGTGGCGCAATGGGCGAATTGGGAGGGCCGCTGGCCGACGGTGCTGACGTGCTACTTCCCGGGCCTGGACACGGTCGGACATCACCATGGCCCGGACTCGCCGGAGTTTCACCGGGGCATGGAGCACATCGACCATCAAATCGGGCGGGTTTGTGCGTGGCTGCAGCGCCAAGGTCTGCTCGAAACGACCTATCTCGTCCTGGTCAGCGATCACGGCATGGTCGCTGGGGGCCGGCCGGGCCATATCGACCTGTTCAGGCTGCTACGCGACGACTGGGGCCGCAAAGTGACCCGCAGGATGTTGCAGGATGGCCCGGACGCCATGCGGCACCGCTACTACGACCAGTTTGATACCGTGTTGAACAACCAAGACGGTCGGCGGGCGTCGCTGCATTTCCGGAGTGCGACTGGCTGGCGTGAACCGCCCGGGCCACCGGAGGTCGAGGCCATCTTGACCACGCCGCCGCCGGCGCAACAGCTCTGGAATCTCCCTGGCGTTGACCTGGTAGCGTATCTCGCGTCCGATGGTGCGGCCATCATCCGCTCCGGCCGCGGCCTGGCGCGGATCGAAGCTCGACCGACCGAGCAGGGGCCGGAGTACCGTTACCTGCCGGTGCCCGCAGACGTGCTCGGCTATCTGGATGACCTGCAACTCACGGCCTTTGTCCAGGCCGGCTTTCACAGCTCGCGCGACTGGCTGGGCGCGACCGCCGCCCGGCAGCGCTATCCCGACGTGGTGCCGCACCTGATCCCACTGCTGCACGTGCGGCGGCTGGGGCAGGTGGTGCTTTTCGCCCAGCCGGGATACAGTTTTGTGCGTGAGCACGGCGGCCACGGCGGCGTGGACGGCGAGGATCGGCAGATGACGTTCATGCTCGCCGGGCCGGGCATTCCGCCGGGCAGCACGCTGTATACCGCGCGGGCGGCGGACCTCACGCCGACGCTGCTCGATCTGCTCGGCGTAGCGCCGCCGCCGGGCGCGACGTTCGACGGCGTGTCGCTGCGGTCCGCGATTCTCGCGACACCGGACACAGCCAAAACGGAGCCATGATCCTGAAAGCCTCTGCCGTTGTTCTGGCCATCGGGTTGGTGGTGGGAGCGCTCCTCTGGACCGGTCTGGCCAAGCCCCCTCTACCGGCTGCCGGTCCCCAGCCCGTGGGCGACCTGCCGTGCGCGGCGGGACTCCAATACCGCGGCCTGGCCATTCAGGTGGCGTCGGGCTACCTGCCGCTCGAGACCTACGGCCCCTTGCTGCCGGAGATCGCGAGCGTGGGCGCCAACGCCGTGCTGCTGAGCGTCGCCGGCCACATGGAGCACGCGCGGTCGCAATCGATCTTCCTCGATGCCCGCAAGGTTCCGCCGCCCGAGGATTTCAAGACGCTGATTCGCCGGGCGCGTGAGCTCGGGCTGAAGACGGTCATCATGCCGATCGTGCTGCTGAAGAGCCCGAAAGGCAGCGAGTGGCGCGGCGTGATCGAGCCGCCCGACTGGGACGACTGGTGGCAGCAGTACACGGATTTCATCCTGTATTTCGCCGACATCGCGCGGGAGGGCGGGGCGGATGCCCTGATGGTGGGCTCCGAGCTGGTCAGCACCGAGAAATACACCGAGCGCTGGAACAAGCTGATCGACGCGGTCCGGCCGCGGTTCTGGGGCGGCAAGCTGGGCTACTCGGCCAACTGGGACCACTACCGCGAGGTGGCCTTCTGGGAGCAGCTCGATCTCATCGGCATGACCACGTACAACACGCTGGCCGACAAGAAGAACCCGAGCGTGGATGAGATCGCGGCTCGCTGGGAGCCGATCCGCAAGGACATTCTCGCCTGGCAGCGGCGGATCAACAAGCCCGTCGTCATGACCGAGGTTGGCTGGTGCAGCCAGGAAGGGGCCGCGATGGCCCCGTGGAACTACTTCCAGAACCAGAAGGCCACGCCCGAGGGACAGGAAGAGCAGCGCCGGCTGTACGAAGCCTTCGTGCGGGTGTGGAGCGACACGCCCGAACTGGTCGGCACGTTCTGGTGGGAGTGGAACGCCGCCGCGGGCGGGGTGGACGATTTCGGGTACACGCCGAAGAACAAGCCTGCTGAGCAGGTCCTGCGGCAGTGGTTCGCTACGGGTCGCACGCCGGCGACGACTGCGCCGACGATGTCGAGCGGGCGGTGAGGGCGGAGTCAGCGGCAATGAGCGGCGCCCTTTGATAGACAGAATGTCCCCCATGCTTCTATATCTTGTGAATGTCCCCTATATCCATTCACGGCCGTGGCGTTGGGGTCGATACAGATGTTGGCAATCGTGCCGAGGCTCTGGGTACCCTGGATGATAGCATCCAGCTTGAAGGTGCCGGGGCCCGAGATGGTCACCCACTGGTTCTGCTGGTCGATGCTGCAATAGTGAAGGTTGGGGTCGGTGTCGGTGTACCACAGCGAATTTGGTTGTTTGCGTTGGCCGTGCCTGCTGCGGCGAGCACGCATAGGAGCACTGGGATGAATCGACGCGACATTACAATTCTCCTGTGCTGGTGCGGCTTGAAAGCCGCAAGGCCCTAACGAGCCCCTGAACAAGCGTGCTTTCTTCGCTTTTTGCGCCGCAACGACGAGGTTTACCTGGATGCCCTGGGCGCGCAGCGGATTCCCGACCCTACGACCGCGGGCGACTTCTGCCGCCGCTTTACGCCGGAGCACGTCGAGGTTTTGCAAGACACGCTCAACGACGTGCGGCTGGACGTCTGGCGTTCGCAGCCCGCGGCGTTCTTCGATCAGGCGATCGTGGACGTGGCTGGCGTGCTGGCCCTTGACGCGCCCGCGGCGTGTCAAGGGCTGGCCGAGACCTACGGCGAGTGCAAGGCCGGCATCGGGCTGGCCTACGACGGCACGTGGGGCTATCACCCGCTGGTCGTCTCGCTGGCGAATACACAAGAGCCGCTGTACCTGTCGAACCGGCCGGGCCACCGGCCGTCGCACGAAGACGCCGCGGAAGGACCTGGCGGTCGAACAGGGCCAGTGGCGGCTGTTCGACGAGGTGCGTTACTTCTTCTACCTCACGAATCTGCACACCGCCACGGCGGCGGAGGTCGTCTTCCAGGCCA
>JAGVEP010000196.1 GCA_020058145.1 Phycisphaerae bacterium
CAGGCGACCGAGCCGGCGGCGCAGCGGCCAACGTGGTTTGGGGGGGCGCCCAGCCGCTCGCGGGCACGGCGCGCTGTTGCAGCTTGCGCCCCGGAATCATCCATGTCAGCGGCACGCTCCACCGCCCGCCCAGAGTAAGAAACGTCGCCAGCAGGATGCGCATATCCAAACCCAGCGACCAGTGCCGCACATACAACGTGTCAAACCAGATCCACTGATGGAAATCGCCCGCGGAGCGCTCGTGCCGGCAGACCTGCCACAGCCCGGTGATGCCCGGACGCACCGACAGCCGCGCGTTTCGCCAGGGTACGCAGATCTGGTTCTCGCGGAAGGGCGACGGGCGCGGGCCGATCAGGCTCATCTCGCCCCGGACGACGTTGACGAGCTGCGGCAGCTCGTCGATGTTGGTGGTGCGCAGCCAGTGGCCCAGCCAAATCACGCGCGGGTCGTTCGGCAGCTTGAATTGCGGGCCGTCGACGGCGTTGGCTTGATACAGCGCACGCTGCTGCACGTGCGCGTCGTCGACCATCGTGCGGTACTTCCAGCAACGGAAGACCTTACCCCCACGGCCTTCGCGCAGGTGGCCAAAAAACGCGGGGCCACGAGAGGTGAGTTTCACTAGCAGCGCCACCAGCGCCAGCAGGGGCGCAAGCGCAGCCAGGCCGCAGGCCGCTACGACGAAGTCGAACGCCCGCTTCAGGCGGGCACTCCCAGCGCGACCGCGTGTCCCGGCCGCCGGGGAGTCATGGCCGTTGCCGGGGTGTAAATCCACCACCGGCGCGGAGCAGGCCGGCGACCCCGGCTCCACCCCGTCGTGAGCAGACCGCTGGCGGTCGCCGTTGGCGCCGGGGGCAAGCACGTCGTGGACCACAGCCGCCCCGGCTGTGACGTGCGCGCCGCAGCCGACCAGACTCTGCACGACCAGCCCCCGCTGATCGACATGGGCACCGGCCGCCAGCACCGCCGGCCCAATGACGACGGCCTGAGGGCCAATCCTGACGTTCTGGTGGATGATGACCGGGCCATAGAGCCGGCTGGTACGGTGCAGGTCGCACCCAGGGCCAACCCAGATCCCGGGGCCGCGCTCCTCGAACGGCGGGCGCAGGCGACCGCCGGTCGCAGCCAGCACGGCGGACGCGTTGAGCGCCAAAAGCTCAGCCCTCTGCATGAGGTCGAGTTCGCGGCAGGGGGCCGGGATATCGCGGCACGGGACACCGCACGCCGACAGGCGGGCGCGCAAGTGCGCCAGGCACACCAACTCCGCCTCCCGCAGATACCGCGCTGCCGTCGCGGAAACGAGCGCGGCGCACACGCCCGCCAGCTCGAGGTGCGTTACCCCGTCGTACAAGCGTTGAATCCGTCGGACGTGCAACTCCTCATCGCACAGCACCCGCTCCTGCGTTCCGTCGCACTCGCGCCGCAAGTGGACCAGGTGGATCGACAGCGCGGAGCGCTGCGCCTCCTCCGCCCGCAGGCGAGCGGCGAACTTGCCGGCCGGGAAGTGCCGGGTGTCCAGGAAGAGGAGCCAGTCGGACGGCTCGAGCGACTCGAGCAACTCTTCAAATCGGTTGGACGCAAGGACAGTAGCGTCCGGGGCCAGCGCGCGTATCGCGTCGGCGTAAGCCGCATCACACTCGAAGGTGGTCAGCACGAACACAGCCTGCGCACCCGCTCCCCGCGCCTGGTCGCGCAGCGTGTCCAGCACGGTCGCGGCTCCCAGCGGCGAGAGCAAAAGGGAGGTGGCGCGCCGACTACCATTCAGGTAGGCCGGCCGCCAGTCAATCAGCAGCGCTGTCGTGGCCATCAGGACTCTTTTCCAGCAGCCCGCCGCTGCGCCGCGGCGCTCGCACGGGCCGGAGGTGGCGCGCCGGGCGGTTCGCTGCTCAGATCCGAGTGGTAGTCATATCCGTGGCCGTAGCCGTAGCCGTACCCATACCCGTAGCCGGTCGCGCGATCCGAGCCGACAAAAACCGTGCCCAACAGACGCCCCCCCACCGCTGTCAGAGTAGCGAGCGCGTCGACGACCGCCTCGCGCCGGCAGTGTCGCTCGCGCACCACCAGGATGGTCCCATCGGCGTGCCGCGAGAGAATCGCGGCATCCGCCGGTCCCAGCAACGGCGCACTGTCCAACAGCACCACGTCGTACGCGGCGCGCCACTGCGCGAGGAGGGACGAAAACGCACCGTTGGCCAGGAGCTCACGCTCCTCCGGGCGCCCCACGGCGCTGACGGGCAGGATGCTGAGCCCCGGAGTGGCGGTCGCCCGGACCGCCGCCGGACACAGTTCGGGCTGCGCGAGCACATCGCGCAGGCCGGGCGTCGGGTCGATCGCGAAACGCTTGGCCAGCGTCGGCCGGTACACGTCCGTGTCGACCAGCAGAACTTTTTTGCCGCCCAGCGCCAGACTGCGCGCCAGCATGACGGCGAGCGTGCTCTTGCCCGACCCGATGCTAGCGCTCGTGATGAGCACGACGGCGCCGGCGGTGCCATCCAAGAGGTTCAGCAAGGCCGTCCGGATCATGCGGACGGACTCGAGCCCGACGGGACATTGTTCCAGCGCGAGCAACTGCTCGCGTGGTCGCAGGGGCAGGCGGCCGAGGAGCACGGCGCGTCCCGGGCGGGAAGCCTCGACCACCTGATCGACAGTCGGGCTCAACTTGATCCGCATAAGCGCCAACCCAACGCTCACCGCCAGCGCCCCACACAGCGCGGCCGCCGTGAACTTCCAGCGCTTGTCGTTGTCCGGCTCCGACGGCTCACGCGCCAGGTACGTGCGGACCTGGCCCGCCACCTCGCGGTTCATCCGCATTTCATTGAAACGATGTTCCAACTGTTGCCGCAGCTCTTCGGTCTTAACGCGGTCCGCATTCTGCTGGGCCAGCTTCTCGGCATCGGTAAAGACGGACCGGGCTTTTTCCCGCTGCTGCTCGAGCAACTGCGTCAGGAGCTCCAAGCGGACCGTCATCTGCTGCACCGATTCGTGGAGCGCGCCGGAGCCACTGCCGCTGCCGGGGCTGATATCAACTTGAACCTCGCGCTCGCGAAGTTGGGCTTGGGCGTCGTCGCAATCCTGGCGGGCCTCGTCGAGCTTGGGATTCGCATCGCCGAAGCGTTGTTGCCGCCGTTCGACCTCGCGGCGCGCGGCCGCCAGCCGATCGCTCAGTTGTTGCCAGCGACTGTCCACCAGGTACCGGGGATCCCGGGCCCGTTGCGTGCTCGTGGTGGGTGCTGACGCCGGCGCGGTGGCCGGCTCTGTGGCGGTGGCACTCGCCGGCTGGGTCTGGGATCCGATGTCCGGCTTGTGGACGTACTCCAGCGTGCGGCGGGCGATCTCGATCTCGGTCTTGAGGCTGCTGACCGTCGACTCGAGCTTCAGCAGGTCGAGCGCCCGCTGCTTGACGAGCTCTTCCGGAGCGCCGGTTCCGAGCTGCTGACGCAGTCGCGGGGCGTCGCTTTCCAGAGTCCTGAGCTTGATCTCGCAATCGCCCATCTCCTTGCGGAGCCGGGTCATGACCTCGTTGTCGCTGACGGAGGTGCGCTCGTTGGTGAACTTGACGTATTCCTCCAGGACACGGTCGACGATCAGCTTGGCCTCGTTCGGGGTCGCCGCGGTCATCGAAACGTAAATCAACTGCTTGCCCCTGGGCACTTCGGCCTTGAGCGCTTCGGTCAGGCGGTCCATGGGCGGCTTGGGCTGCCGCAGGTGCAGCCGGTCCAGGAGCGACTCCAACGGCGAGGTCGGCGTGGCCCGATACCAATCGGTAGCCTTGATTCTGGAATCATCGAGGACGCCGTTCAAAACGACCGGGTTCGTTAGATAGTCCGCCTGGCTGCCGCGGTAGCTCTCGTACAGCGGCACCATGTCGCTCTTGCCGGCGAGCAGTTGGGGAATGACGGGCGACACTTCGAGGATGGCGGTGGCTTTGTACGCGGGAACCGACAGCACCCAGATCCCCGCGACGGCGGCAGCCGCCACCAGCAGGAAGACACCGAGGATGCTCCAGCGGTACGGAAGCAGCAGCCGCGGCGAGATGAGCCGCGGCGTCGGCCCCCCGGGCGCGGTATTCGCCGGCGCAGCATAGTCCAGCGGTTCGTACGCCTCCGCCGGCGCGACACCACTCAGATCAAGCCCGCCGGCGGTCGTGCGGGCCAGCGGCTGTTTGTGACCGTCGTCGTTAGACATACATCCATCCCTCGGGCGGCCCGGGTCGGAGGCGCGCCGGCTTCTTGTCCACCCCTAAATGGGCACCCATCGCCATGCCGGCCGTCGGCGTGTCGGCATCTCGGTCGCCAGTGGACCACCAATGCTGGAGATACGGACGCGGCGGCACCGGTCTTCAATTCCTGGCAACGGTCGGCATGGCGAGGCACTGTCGGACCGCCCCGGACGAAATCGAGACGCCCGTGGCGAGCACGGCCTGATCGACAACCACGCGCGCCCCTACCACACAACCCTCCCAGAGCACCGACCGCTCGATAATGGCGCCCCGCCCCACGACGCACCGCCTATCGAGCACACTCGGCCCAACCAGTACCGCGTCGTCCTCGATGTGCACGCCGGGCCCGATCATGAGTGGGGGGACCAAGCGGGCCCGTTCCGCAAGGCGCGCCGTGTGATGAACATACGCGTCGCGGCGCCACTGGTAGCCGTCGCGCGTGAGCCGACGAGCATAAATTCGCTCCAAGGCCCAGGCCTGGGCGGCCAAGTAAGACTCGCGCCCGCGCACACGCGGAAACGGTCGCGCCACGCGGTGTCCGACCACGAGCGCGCCCGCATCGTGGAGTCGGGGAATCAGCGTTTCCTTGATGTCCTGAAACCCGCTGCGCGGAACGTGCTCCAGCGCGCTGCGGGCAAACACGTAGAGTCCCACCGGGCTCAAGCAACTCTCGGCCGGCCCGCGCTCGCCATCCGCCAGGCTCACGACCACCGTGGCCGCCGCTTGGGAGCGCTGGTGCGCCGCGATCAGCGCCTTGAGGTCCAACTCCGGGAGGACCGCGGCCTCCAGCACCACCAGCAGATCCGCGTCCGAGGCCAGGGCTGCGTCGCGGGCACAGCCGGCCGGCCCGCGCGGAATGTGGTCCGCGTAGTAGTACAATTCGACCCCCGTGGCCGCGCCGTCCAGCAGACAGTCCTGTATGAGCAGGGCAGCATCGTTTGAGCAGACCGTCGCGGCCCGCACACCGGCGGCGCGCAGCCAAGCCAGCGTGTAGTGAATCAGCGGCAGGTTGGCAATAGGCAGCAAGGCCCGCGGGCAAATGGCCTCGAGGGAGTCCTCCTGCCAGACGTGAGAACCAGCCAGTATGATCGCCCAGGGCACCGCGTGACCCCACCCACTCTCAATTCACAGCCCGGAAGCGGTTGCCGACTACGCCTCCGGCAAGCAGCGGCGGCGCCCTACGCCGGGCGGGTGGCGCCACGTGCGTACCCGCGCCACAAGAGCGCGCAGTACGCCGAGCCGTACGAGAACCGCCACGCCCACGCACATCACCGCTGCCACGAGCAACGCCTGCTGCTTGTAGCCAAAGCCGGGCGCGGGCGAAAGACCGAACAGCCCGGCCACCAGCGACGCGCCAAACACGAACGCACCGCCGCACACCACGACGTCGGTCCGCGCGAGCGCCCCGACCAGCACCAGCAGCGCTCCCAGCGACAGACCGCATTCCTTGCGCCAGCCAAACCCGGCCGTCAAATGCGGCGGGACCAGCCAATCGAACAGCAACACAAAGACCCCGAGCGCGCACCCGACCAGTCCCAGCAGGGTGGAAAGGCGCAGTCGCGACCTCTCCGGGCTGTGCTGGACGGGCCAGGTGGACATATCGTGTGTACAAGCGAGACAGAAATTCTGTATGAGCGGCTCGCCAGCCAGGTATTCTCGCAAGACCTGTACGCGGGCCGCCCGCCCGCACACCACGCACGTCCGCTGCGTCGACGGCACGCAGGGACCCGCGCCCGCAACGGGTGCTCCGGCCCCACTGCTGGATGGCGTGACGCGGCCGCGCCCTGCACGCGCTTTCCGCGCGTGATTCGCATCCCGCAATCTCAAACTCTCAAGTCCGGTCGGCGACATCGGATTGATCCTCCCCACAACCGTTCTCGCGAAACCGCGTGCGGCGAACCGGGCCCCTGTGCCCGGCGCTAGTTGACGGGCTCCAAAACGGCGGCGTCCACCTCCACGACGGCGGACTGTCCAAGCATCGTGACGGAAAGGTACATCCGGTAGCGGTGCCCGTGCTGAATGACCACACCTTCCAGCCCCTTCAAGGCTCCGCCGGTGACGCGACAACGCTGCCCCGGTTGGAGCGCCGGAAACAGCTCGACGGCGCGTCCCTTTTCCACGATGCGACAGATGCAGCTTAGTTCCGTACGCAACTGGTCCTGATCCACCACCTCGATAATGCTGGCGAGGCGGTTCGTCCGCCGCGCGCGGTCACATTCGTCGTGGCCACCGCACAAAAACACATAGCTGGGAAACAGCGGCACGGCAAATGTCGCCTTGGCCTTGGCGTACGTGTGGTGGACGCAGACCAGCGGAAGAAAGTGCAGAATGCCGTGCTCGGCCAAGGCGCTCGCGACCCACTTCTCGTTGCGCGCCCGGGTGTGCAAAACCCACCAGCGGCCGGGCGCGCGCAGGATCGCTTCGTGCGAGTCCAGCCGGGCGTCGGCGCACTCCAGCGGCTTGGAGGACCCCCCCACCGGCTCCGCACAGGCCGGCATCGGTGGGTGCTCCGTGGCCTGCAACTCACGCGGCAGCGGAACTCCCGGTTGCCACGCCGGACCCGGCTCGTGAGGCGGCCGCCGCAAGTCGTCCTGGGGTGTCAGGCTCATCTACCCCTCCCTCGTCGCGATTTCCGCACGAAACGCATACGGACACCTTGAAGATGGACGCACTGCCGCTCCGTTAGCGGCTGCTTGCCAAGCAGTCGCCATGTGGCGTCGCGCGCCGTTTACAGCCGCGGCCCGCGTCACACTCGGCCACCCGACAGGTGCGCTCAAATTCCATGGCATCCGGGCGGTCACGAATCGTGCTCCGTCAAGCCTCCGTACCCCAGGCTGTGCATCATCTGGGCGAGTTCGACGGCATTGCGGACGCGCATTTTTCTCTTGGTGTGCGACCGGTAAATCTCGACTGTTTTCTCGTGGATTCCCAGTTGCTTCGCGATCGCGCTGCTGGTCTGGCCGGCGATCACGAGATGCAGGACCTCACGCTCCCGCGGCGTCAGCCGGTCGTACCGCAGCCGGATACCATCGCTGGCCACATGGCGCGCCCGCGTGGCCAGATCCCTGGCCAGGGCCGCGAAGACGGCCGGAACCAGCCGCTGCTCCAGATGCTGGTTCTCGATCACGTCGACCGCACCGGCTTTGACGGCGCTGACCGCCGTGGAAACATCGGTGGAGGTCACCGCGAAAACGACCGGCATTCGTACGCCCCGCAGCTTGAGTTCACGCTGCGCTGCGAGCACGTCGCCAACAGCCTGGTTCGCGCCCAACACGATGCAGGCCGGCTTGTCGACGGCAACGGCATTCAGGAGTGCTTCGGCATTCGAATGCGTCTGCACGCGCAGCCCGGCCGCTTCGACCAGAATCCGCACCGTGTCACGCGTCTGCTCGTTGGCGTCCATCACAAACACGACCGGCGAGTTCGCGAACGCCTCCGGTGATTCGTACCTACGCTCGGCGACGGAAGACGCGCTACTGCGGGTTCTTGGCATGGGATTGGGCACCAGGGAGCCCCCTCGCATAACAAGGACACAAGACGACTGGCGACTTCGGGCTCGGACGCTCGCTCAAGTACGACCCCGCGGCGTGCCGCGTGCACTCTTGTAAGGGGCTATGTATACGCAAACAGGAACGCTCTTGACGCGCAGACTCCGTCCCCGTCACTTGGGCGGCTTCTTGCCCGAGCGGCCACCCACGGTCGCGTGTGCAGCCTCCGCCGACGCCGCGACACAGCGCGATTCACCTGGTTTGCAGAGCTTCCATGCCCAACCCAAGGCCCGCTGGACGTGTGCCGTCTAGGCACAGCCGTCCGATATCTTTGCGACTCTCGGCGCGCGCCTCAGCAGCGAGATTCGCGCCGAAAACACGTTGCCGTCAACGGAACTGCACCCACAACTTGCACGAATCTACCTCCCATCCTGACCTGATGGTGCATGCCGCTCGCACTGTTTCCTACTGCTCTCTACCCGCGCCCGAACGACGCAATCCCGCGATGGCATACGGCTGTCCCTTGTCCCGCGGACTGCAACGTAGAATATAGCCCAGGAATACACGTAATGCAAACCCGATTTTTTCCCGGACTCGATTATCCCAATTGGCGTTGAGGCCGCCAGCCGCGGCCAACGCGCGTAAGTCTCGCATCCCCAACGAGATCAAGCGCAGCGATCCACCAGCCCGCGGAGCCGTGCGGCGGCGGGAAATTGAAGTGTGCGAGAAAACCCCTACGTACGTACGGGAAAACCCCTACGTACGATGCCCCCGGTCTGCTGAGAACTCACCGCCCCCCCGCGTTTCGGCATTGTGTGCCAACTGTGGTGTATGTATGCTCGCAAAGCGCAACCCGTTGTGGTCGCGGGGGCGAGTCGACCAACGGGTTCCCACGTGCGGCCTCTGCAAGGATTGTTTTGGTGCGGGTTGTGGTGCCGGTTAGGAGATTCGCGTGCATACCTACTGCGACGATCGCGGCCATTCGGTGATGTCGCTGTTCGACCATGTGTCGGAGCTGCCCGGACAGTTTAATGTGGCCCGCATGTACGCGGGCGTGGTAAAGGCTTGGCACCGCCATGCACTGCAGGACGATTACTGGGCCGTCCTGGCGGGCGCCCTGAAGATCGGTTTGTTCAACACCGAAAGTGCCCCCCTCCAGGCGGAGCTGCGGTTGGCCGGTGCGCTACCGGGCACGGACGTGACAACGCAAGTCGAAATCCCGGCGGGCACCGGCCAAGCGGTCTATCTGGGGGAACACCGACCCGGCGTGTTGCGAGTTCCGCGGCGGCTCTGGCACGGCGGCGTGGCCGCCGGCGGGCGCGATGCTCTGCTGCTGTACTATGTCACCCGCAAATACGATCCCCGCAGCCCCGATGAAGAGCGCGAAGCGTGGAACAAGTTCCCCTTCGCGTGGACCCCAGAATTTCGCTGACTGCAAGCGGCCCGTCCCCAAGAGCAAGTCAGCCGATGACGATGCGATCCGTCCTTTCGGGGATTACATGCGGGTGCGCCCCATGAAGAAGCAGGTCGCCGAACCGGTCGCTGCCAAGCTCAGGAAACTCGCGCTGCTGGCGCGGGAACTCCGCGGCGGCGAACACTTCGAGATCACTCGTTTGACCACCTTGAAGAGTTGGTGTGCAGATCCCATCGCTGCTGGGCGGTTCGCGCTGCATCTCGCCGAGCGCTCGCAGGGCCGGGCGACCAAGAAGTACAAGCCGTTGATCGCCGCTGCGCTTCGGCAACTGCAGAAGCACCTGGCGAATCCCGGTGACCAAGCCCCCGAGCCTCTTTGGCAGGCATTGCGGGAGCTGGAGGACTCCCATAACGAGACCCGGGCATCTCGCTGGGGGCGTGTGCGGACCATCCACTGCGGGGAGGCTCTGCTGGCAGAGCACGCTCTTCGCTGCGTGGCACGTCCGCGGGAGTCAGCCCATTGGGGCTACCAGGCGGCACGGCAATACGCTGAGCGGTACAACCCCCGCTACGGAACGGGGCTCATCCCAGAATCCGCGTCTGCGGTGGAAGATATCTTCGCCTTTTGGGCTCGCTACCACTTCGGGAGAGCTGCCAAGAAGGTCCTCGCACTCGCCAACAATGCCCAGCCGGGCAACGGATGCGGCTAATCGGTCTAAGTGCTACCCGGACCCTCGGGTCAGGCCGGTGAGCCACACGGGAAGAGCGGTTTGGCCCTTGCCGACCCGCAGAATGAGCCAGCAAGGGCCGCACGGCGACCAGAGTCGCCGGTACCGTGACCACGGAGTTTACCCGACCGCCCCCATGATTTCAGCGGCCTGCTTGCGACCCAGCTCGGCGTAGATCTCGGGGACGGCCGCGCTCGTGTGCCCCGGGATCACGCGCGCCGCGTCGAAGCTGGGTTTTTCGGCAAGAACGTAGCGGCGTGGCATCGCAGACGGCGTGGTTGCAAATCCGGGGCCTCGTCGCCACGTTTGGTCGGACACTTGCGCTCTGGACTGCGGTGCGCTGCGAATACGAACTGCGTGGTGCTATCCCCCGACCATCCCGATGGTCAGGTTTCGCGATCCGCTACGCACAACAACGGCGGTTGTCGCGACAACCGCACCCGCTCTCTTGTGGGCCTTGGTGCGCCTTCGAGCGGCCGTGGTTGCTCGGAAACCGCGTTTCCGTAAAGCCAGGAGGGGTATTGGGAGAATTCAAGGTTTGCAGGATCATGGCTTGTTCGGCCGTCGGCTCGGTGTAGCGCGGCAGCACCAGTTCACGCCCGTCGGTGGTCGGGATCACCACGTCCACCATCTGGATGGCGCTCAGGGACTGCAGTACCGCCCGCGGCGTCAGGCCCGGGGCCGCCGCCCGCAACTTCATCCGCAGCGTCACCGTCAGGCAATAGCCCAGGAAGGCCACCAGGACATGGGCCTCGACCCGCGGTTCGATCTGGTGATAAACCGGCCGCAGGGCCAGGTCGCTCTTGAGTGTCTTGAAGGCCTCCTCCACCTGCACGAGCTGCATATACCAGCCCCACAGCACGGCGGCCTGCTTTTCCCAGCCCGGCGGGAAGTCCGCCCACGGCAAGTGGCCGCGCAACAGATAGCCCCCGTCGCGTTCCTGCGCCGCGCGCCAGGCGGCCCGAGCCACCGTGCACCGGAACGTCTCCCGATTCACCGGCTCGTCCGGCCGCGGCTCGCGGATCTTCACCAGCGCGGCCGCCGCCGGGCCCGCTTCCTGCTGCAGGACCGCAATCTTCTTGAGCAACATGTCACGCGTGACCGCTCGCCGCTTGAGCCGGTTGAGCCCAGGCACAAGCCTCTTGAGCCGGCGCCGGAGAATCGCCGCTTCCTTCTGCCGGCGGTCGGCACTGCGGGCCAATACATACACTTCCCGGTCCTGCTCCAGCAGCTTCACCTGCACACCTTCGTGTACCTGCTCCCACGGCCGCTCGACCAAGTCCCTTTCCAGCTTCCGCAACTGCCGCCGCGGCGTGCCCTTGACAGACCTGCGTCCTGTCAAGGGCCAGGACCTCGTAGGCCAGCGGCAGCCCATCCGTCGTCACGACCAGCGCGATGACCACCTGCCGGCAATCCGGCCGGCCATCGCGGCTGTAGCCGTGCTTGGCCTTGGGAATCTCGGCGCATAAGCCCTCGAAGTACGTGCTGGTCAGATCGTACCGCAGCACGTCGAACGAAGCGTCGAAGAGCGTCTTCCAACGCGCCGTCAGGTGCCGGCACAGGTCGTCCTTGTGCGGCAAGAGACGATCCAGACAGCGGTACAGCCGGTCCTTGGCGGCGACCGCAAAATCTGTACCGAGCAGCTCGTCCATGGCGCTGCGGTCGAACCAGCGGCGATGCACGGCGAACTCGCGGCCCGGTTCACAAAGGCGGTTGACCACCAGGAGCTGCAGCACCTTCGCCCAAGGCACGTCGCCGCGCGCGGCGCTGAGCCGCGCGTTCCAGAAGTCCGAGAGCCCGAGTTCCTCCCACAGCCAGCCGCCCAGCCAACAGTCGCCGAAGGAGCGCGGCCGCTGCAGCCGCAGCGCGGTCAGCACCACGGAGAGCCCGTTGACTTCAGCGGGCGGCAGCGGCCGATCAGCGGGAAACAGGGCGAACGGCTCGACGCGTTGCCGCTGCTCATCGAAGACCGCGCTCGTCTTACGCCAGGCGGCTTCCTGGCTGTCGTTGATCTCACCCAGGTACAGCACCGGCCGTTGCAGCGGGTCGCCGCCGGCTACCCGCCGCGACTCGACCACGCTCCAGTAGCGGTGCCGCTTGCCGTTCATTTTCCGACTGTGACAACGCAGGAACATCGTGCCGGTAGAAATACCAAATTCGGTGCCGGCATTTCAATGGGGTAGGTCTGCACTACAGCGGTTTACGGCCCGAAATCGGCCCTGGCGCCCACGCCAGGGCCGTCAAATCGCGCCACAATTTCCCAATCTGCGAAAGTTGGGCTAGCTCCCAACCGCTGCGCTGCTCCGCACGCCAGCCCTTGACACGCCGCGTTCCGCTCTGCGGAACCCGTCGCCCTGCGACGGCCGGGCGGAAGCCCGGGGCGGCGTGTCAAGGGCCAGTTGGTCACCAGGAAGAAGTAGTGCGGGAACAGGTCCCGCAGACCCGTCTTGCGGTCCGGCAGGTCGATCACCACCAGCACCACCCGGTACGCGCGGCTCCAACTCTCCGCTTGGTATGGCCGCAGTTCCACGGCGAACTCAGCGCCCGCCTTCGTCGGCCGACCCGGGTCGCGCTTCAGGTACGGCTGGGCCAACGCGTCCAAGCGGGCGTTGTTCTTGATCCGGCCCACGAAGCTCACGGCCTCGTCGTCGAGGACGTCCAGCACCTGGCCTTCGACCAGGCCGGCGTCGATTCGTGCGTCCAGATGCCGCGCCAATTTGCGGCCTTTCCGCACCGTCTCCCGTACGAACCGCGGGGCGCCCTCCGCCCCGGCCGAGTTGCCCCGGCGCAGGATCGCGTGCATGAAGCCCGCGCCCAGGCGAGAGGATTCGTAGCTGCCCGCCGCGCTGAAGCTGGCCCTTGACAGGGCGCAGTTCTGTCAAGGGCTGGCCACCAGCGGATGGTAGATCGTCTGGCGGTAGTAACCGTGGTACGCCCCACCAGGGTGCGGGCCTCATCCAGCGGCTGATAACGGCTGTGCAGGTAGATCGGCTTGCCGTCGTCTGCGGGCAGGCGCACCGTCAGCCGGCCATCGC